>JACQTR010000119.1 GCA_016210705.1 Chloroflexota bacterium
AGTGGAAGGTCTGGAACTGGCCTCTTATTTTTTAGCCTTGGATAAGAGGAAGCTTCCCCCTGTGGTCTTGGACGACCACAATGCAGAATATCGGCTTCAGGAAGAGGCCTTTGCTTTAGATCGTCGCTATCCTCAGCGATGGCTGGGGGCGTTCTATAGTTGGATGCAGTGGCATAAATTGCTCAGTTACGAAAAGGCCGCCTGTCGCCGCGCTCAGGCGGTTATTGCCGTTTCTGAGGAAGACCGCCAGGCTTTGTTGCAACTGAATACCCAATTAGATGTAACCGTAGTTCCCAACGGTGTCGATGTTGAGTACTATCAAAACCTCGGGCCGCCCCCAGCGGTTTCTGACCTCAACCTTTTGTTCACAGGTACCATGGACTTCCGCCCCAACGTGGATGCCGTGGTCTGGTTTTGTCAGGACGTATTGCCCCGGATCCAACGCCACGTTTCCCATCTGCGCTTTTTAATCGTGGGTCAGAGCCCGAATGCGACGGTGAGAAGATTGATTGGCCCTGGAGTAGTGGTCACCGGCGCCGTTCCCGATGTACGCCCTTATATGGCCCAGGCGTCAGTTTATGTGGTGCCTATGCGGATAGGTAGCGGTGTACGTCTCAAAGCTCTTGAGGCTATGGCCTATGGTATCCCGGTGGTCAGCACTAAGGTTGGGGTTCAGGGCATAGCCGTAACCCCAAGTCGGCACTTCTTACTTGCCGACAGGGCACAGGAGTTTGCGGCCCAGGTTGTGAAACTGCTTACCGATAGTTCTCGAAGACAGAGCCTGGCTCAAGAGGCCCAAAAATTATTGAGGGAGCGCTACGATTGGCAGGTTATTGTACCTAGGCTGGAAGAAGTATACCTTCGAGTGCGGGCTGGGGCTTATCTTTAAGATCGTAACAGTATAGTTTGGATTGATGGCATCGCCGCAAAGGGCAGAGAACACTACCTTCAAATCTGTGGCTTTAGCTTTCCTGCTCTGGGCTGGAGCTTTTACTATTTACCTTTTGACTTTATCCCGTAATTATTCGCCGGACAGCATGGCTTTTGCTCAACTGGTGGCTGGGGGAAAGATCAGGGATTTGTCCTTCTTCAAAGGGGAGCACCTATTTTACCCTGGTGCGGGGTGGCTCTGGTACCGATTGTGGAGGTTTTTGGACTATAATGGCGGCCCTTTATATCCTCTTCAAGTGTTGAATGCCTTTTGGGGGGCGGCTGGTGTGGTATTTCTTTTTGGGTCGGCTCGCCTAATTTTTAAGAAGTACGCTAATCGTCTTGGTCTGGTGGCTGCCCTTACTTTGGCCGTTAGTTATGCCTATTGGTACCACAGCACCGAGGCCGAAGACCAAATCATAGCTAATGCCCTAGCCTTGGCTGCCTTCCTTGTTTTGACCATTATAATAACCACCAAACGTAGCTCCTTTCGCCTTCAGGTAGCTTTGGCCCTCGCCACAATCTTGGCTATCCTCTTCCACGCCACTCATGTCCTTTTTCTTCCCAGCCTATTTCTGGGCTTATGGTTAGTGTGCCGCCACTGGCGTCAACCTCTCACCTTTGGGTTCCTCTCGGCCATTTTCGTGGTCATACCCTATTTGGCGGTGGGCTCCCTCGTCTTGAACCTCCGCTCTTTCGCTGGCTACCGCGACTGGCTATTTTCCGCCACTGAGGTGGGGGTTTGGGGAGAGTGGAAGATGACTAATTTTTGGTGGGGCATTAAAACCCTGGCCAACTCCATCGTAGATCTCCGTGGCGGCCCTAACTTGCGTAGCTTGAGCCAGGGTAACTTAGAGATGGGCAATATCCTGGCCATTCTAGGTTTCCTTGCCATTATGGTAGTTATGGCTAGCTCTCTAGCTCAAAGGACTTACGATTTTGCCAGGGGGAGAGATAGAAAAATAAGCCTAGTTCTTTTCCTTTGGCTTATCCCTTACGCTCTCTTTAACCTCTACTGGGCACCTCTGGATGTTCAGTTCTGGATGGCTCTAATCCCTCCTTTAGCCTTGATTTTCGCCGATTTTCTCCGTCGGCTCCCCTCGGTAAGGGGCATTACCCTCCTCATGTTTTTGGCGCCAGCTCTTCTTTTTGTTATCCAAGTTGACGGGACCTTTCTCCCACGGCATGACCTATCCACCAACCAGGGCTACGCCAAGGCCCTTTGCCTAAAAGAAAATACCCAGCCTGCCGACCTCATCGTGGCTCCGGGTTGGGATTGGGCAGGGAGCTATGTTCCCTATTTTGCTGGGCGCGATCTCCTAAGCGTCACGGATGTCTACCTGGTCTCCGCCGACCACGATCGCCAGCGCTTCTGGGCTTTGCTAAAAGAGCGCATTGACCAGACAAGGGCTCGAGGGGGTGAGGTCTACGTGGCCCATTTATTTAGTTTAGATAAAGAGGAGCGAGACTGGCTCTATCGCGCCACTGGACTTAAGGCGGAGGATTTCCTCTGGAAAAGAGACCTGGCCTGGAGCTGCGGGGGCGAACCCATTTGGGAGATAAGAGAATAGGTTCCCGACTGCGTTTACACCTAATCGTGAATTAGCTACAATCTATAAGAATATGATGCATCGTTACCAAAGGTTAGCTCTGGGCTTGGTCGTCTTGGGGATGGTTGTAGGGCTTTTGGTGTTGGGGTTTCGGGACGCCATGGCTAGGAAGCTGGAAGACTGGACTGGGGAAACTAATTTTCGCCAGCAATTGGAGTCCCTTGTCCTTTACCTTCGTCAACGCCCCATTGAGACCGCCGACCTGGTGCCCGTGGCTTACGCCGGCGTCAATCCCTATGGGGCCAACACCTTCTTTGAGCAGGAGGTAGAAGAATGGAAGCTGCGACGAAGCATGGAGATGCTCCGTGACGCCGGGGTGCGCTGGGTACGTCAGGAGATGCCCTGGGATCGGATCGAGGTGCCGGCAAAAGGGCAGTATTTGGGTTCCCAAGGTAGCTCTTGGGCTAGCTACGATCGCTTCATAGATCTGGCTTCAGAGTATGGGCTGAATATTGTGGCCCGCCTCGATCTCCCTCCCCCCTGGGCTAAAAAAGATAACTCGGTGCCTCGTAGCCCCCCCGATAATTTTGCTGATTATGGAGACTTTGTTTATACCTTCGTTAACCGTTACCAGGGGAAGATCAAATACTATCAGATCTGGAACGAGCCCAACCTTTATGGGGAATGGGGCAAAACTCCCAGTGCCCGAGAATATGTAGAACTCCTTAAAGTGGGTTACACACGAGCTAAGGAAGCCGATCCCAATGTGGTCATCCTTTCGGCACCCCTGTCTCAAACCTTGGGTACGCCCGATGGCCTTAATCAAAGCGATCTGACTTTCCTCCAAGATATGTACGACGTCGGGGCGAAGGACTATTTCGATATTCTCTCCGCTCAGGGACATGGGTTGTGGACGGGTCCTGGAGATCGCCGTGTCGAAAGCAACCAGACCAATTTCTCTCGGCTGCGCCTTATCCGCGAGATTATGGTGCGTAACGGTGATGCTAACAAGTCTGTATGGGTGTCAGAGATGGGCTGGGACGCCGTCCCCTCCGATTTTCCCAGTCCTGCTAGCTACGGCCGTGTGAGCGAAGAGCGTCAGGCCCGTTACACCATGGATGCCTACCGTCGGGCCCAGGATGAATGGCCTTGGTTGGGGGTGATCTTCTACTGGTATTTTCGTAAGGTCAGCGATGAAAGTCGTCGTGAGGTAGATTTTTATTATCGTATGGTTGACCCTGACTTTACCCCTCACCCCGTCTATTACGCCTACCAGAAGTTGGCCACTTCTCCTCTTTTGGTCAATTATGGGTATCATCAGGAAAACCACTGGGCCCTGAATTATGAAGGCCCCTGGCCCACCGTGGCGTCTAAAGAGGCCAGCATGGGGGCGTACGCCGTGAGCACCAGCCCCGGTGCCAAGCTTAGCCTTCGATTTCGAGGTACCGAGTTAGATTTAGTCACTAGCCTTGGGCCTCAGGGAGGGAAGCTTTATGTAGAGCTGGATGGCGCTCCTTATAAAGTTAATCGCCTCCCTCTCGATGAGGCCGGCCGTGCTTATCTAGATCTACATTCTTGTCAGCCTCAAGGGCAGGTGAGGCTGCCCATTGCCCGGGGATTGACCAACGGTGAACACTCGGTGACTATGGAGGTAGGGGAAGGAGGTGGAGAGGTGATCATCGATGGTCTGATCGTTCAGCGGGAATCTACTACCTTAACTCGGCGGTTTTGGGGTGCCTTGTTATTGGCCGGGCTGGGATTGACCTTGGTACTCCTATTAGCTCAACGCCGCAACCACGATGGTGTTCCATGACAATAGGCTCTCGGCGACATCAAATTGGTAACCTTTTTCTGCTCATCGTAATACTTCTTATCGCCTTTTATCTGCGGGTGCATCGTTTGGGGACTCAGAGCCTTTGGGGCGATGAGGGAGCTAGCCTGGTCATGGCCCAGCGCAGCCCTGGCCAGATCATCCTCCATGCCACCAGCGACATTCACCCGCCCCTATACTACCTTTTGCTCCATTGGTGGTCCATACCCACTGGCCTCAGCGAGTTCTCCCTTCGTTTCCTATCGCTGGCCCTGGGAGTGGCTTTGGTGGCCCTTATTTATCCCTTGGGGCGTCGGCTTTTGAGTAGCGAGGTTGCTCTCGTGGCCGCCTTTCTAGCTGCTATCTCCCCCCTTCTCGTTTATTATTCCCAAGAGGCCAGGATGTACATGCTCATGGCCGCTCTATCGACCCTGTCCATCTACCTCTATTGGCGTCTGATGACCTCGTGGGTCAAAAAAGAAGCCAGCCTTTCTCAAGTGGAAGAGGGAAAGATATTGATAGCCTACATTGGGGTCACCGCCGGCGCTCTCTACACTCAATACTTTGCCTTTACCATTCCACTTCTCCAGAACATTCTATTTCTGCTAACCTTTTGGCAGGTGTGGCGTCACCGGCCGCTGTGGCTAAAATGGGGCGGAAGTCAAGTCGTCATCGCTCTGCTTTATGTGCCCTGGCTGGTGCGGGTGGTAGGCAAAATAGGCATGTGGCCCGCCGTAAGCCAGCCCTTCAGCCTGTCTACTCTATTCCAGAGGGTGTTCCAAGTCTTTACCTATGGCCTTTCGTGGAGGGAGGCCCCCCTCATCATCGCTGGGATAACTCTTCTGGTCGTTGTTTTAATCTCTTTATGGTTGGTGGTTCGTCGTCCCCAAGTCTGGCGGGCCTGGCTGCGTCCTTGGCCCCTGATTTTTCTCGCCCTCTATTTCCTAGTGCCCCTCATGGTCATATATTTCCTATCCCTGCGCCGCCCCATGTACAATCCTAAATTCTTGCTACTGGCCACTCCGCCTTATTACCTTTTAATTGGTCTGGCCATTGCCATAATAAGTAAGGGGATAGGGTTTTGGATTAAGGAGTCGCTACGACGGTGGGTCTGGAGCTGGGGTGGACAGGCCGTCTTTATCACTTTGGTTTTGGGGATTATTAGTCATGGCTCTTATCGCTCTCTAAAGGCTTACTACGATAACCCCCGATATGCCCGAGACGACTATCGAGGCCTAGCTACCTACATTCAGCGCTTCTCCAGGCCTCAGGATGCTATCCTTCTTAGCGCTCCCGGCCAGGAGGAGGTCTTCACCTATTACTACCAAGGCAGTCTTCCCCTTTATCCCTTGCCAAGGAGCAATCCGATAGATGTGGCCGCCACTGAGGCCGAGCTTCAAAGTATGGCCCGCCAATATGGGCGTTTGTGGTTTGTCCGCTGGGGTGACCAAGAGGCTGACCCTAGCCGATTCATATCTCGCTGGCTGGACGAGAATGCCTATGAGACAACCGGACGCTGGTTTGGTAATGTGGAATTGTTGGCTTATAGTTTGCCGACGACAACTACCACCCCAACAACCCCTCTTGAGGTCAACTTTGGCAATCAGATCCAGCTACTGGGTTATAGCTTGGAGGGGGGTGACCAACTACAACCGGCTCAGCCAGGGGATGTGTTGCAGCTCACCCTTTACTGGCGGGCCTTAGCCCCTTTGATAAGAAATTATGCCGTTTTTACCCATCTAATTGACCAGAACCAATATGTCTTGGGCCAGCATGACGGTGAGCCCGTGGGATGGACGCGACCCACAACAACTTGGCAGCCTGGCGAGGTCGTCGCCGACCGCCACGGCATCAGCGTTAGTTATGGCACTCCTCCTGGAGAATATCGGATCGAGCTAGGCCTTTACGAACTCAATGGCCAACGCCTTTTAATCTATGGCACCGGAGATGATCGTATCCTTTTGCGAACCGGAGTGAAAGTAGAAAAGGGGCCTCTTATGGCCTTGGACATAATTACTCCTCAAAACTCTGCTAACCTTACCTTCGATCAGGTGCGTTTGGTGGGTTTTGACCTCACTCGCTTGGGGAGCGATGCGCCTACCACAAGTTTTGTCCAAGGTGATCTGGCTTTGCTGACCCTATATTGGTACGCGCGGGAGCAGCCCGGTGCCGATTATATCGTTAACCTTAAACTTAGATCGGGCTCAGGGTCACCAGCCCTTCTCAAAGCTAATCCCCCCGCCGAAGGGAACTATCCCACCAGGCGTTGGGATAAGGGAGAGGTAGTGCGCGATCTTCACCTTTTGGTGTTGAACACCCCGCCAGGAAGATATGACCTTCTTTTGGGGTTAAGCCAAAATGATAACTTCATTGTGCCCTCAGGCAAGCGAGGCACGGCGGAGGGTTGGGCACAGCTAGGCACAATAACTGTTCAAGAGGTACATTAAAGCTGTCGGTCTCCCTGGTGGCTACTGTTTTAAATGAGGAGGCCTCCATCGGTGCTCTCTTGGATTCCATTTTGGCTCAAGAGCGTTCTCTCCAAGAGGTGGTTATTGTGGATGGGGGCAGCCGAGATGGCACGGTGGCTATTATACAATCTTATGCCCGCAACATGCCGTTGCGTTTATTGGTGGAGCCTGGATGTAATATCGCCCGGGGGCGTAACCTGGCCATTGCTGCTGCCCAGGGGGATATCATCGCCGTTACCGATGGGGGGGTTCGTCTCAGCCCTCAATGGCTGGCTCACCTTGTTAGCGCCCTGGAAGAAGCGGCCACCACCTCCGGCGTAGCTAGCGGTTTTTTTCTTCCTGATACCCGCACTCCTTTTGAACGGGCTATGGCGGCCGCGACCCTGCCCTCTCTGGCCGAGATCGATCCCCATACCTTTCTCCCTTCTAGTCGCTCCTTAGCCTTTCATAAAGAGGCTTGGCAGCGAGTGGGAGGCTATCCTGAATGGCTGGATTATTGCGAAGACTTGATCTTCGATTTTCGTCTGCGCCAGGCTGGTTTCAGCTTTACCTTTGTTCCCAGCGCCATTGCATACTTTCGTCCTCGCTCCAGCCTCACTGCCTTCTTCAAACAGTATTACCATTATGCTCGGGGCGATGGCAAAGCCGACCTATGGCGAATACGCCACCTTATAAGATATAGTGCTTATATCCTAGCTTTAGCTATCTTTGGCGGAGGTCTTTGGTTTCCCCCGTTATGGGTTTTACTATTGGTGGGGGTCTTCCATCTCTATCGTCCTTACTGTCGGCTGCTTTCGCTACTTAAAAGGCAGCCTTTAAGGGAGAAGTTGTCTGCCATCCTTTACGTGCCCATCATTCGGCTCACTGGGGATTTGGCCAAGATGGCAGGCTATCCCGTGGGACTATGGTGGCGTAAAAGGCATTGTCCCCGGAGTTATCAATAGACAAAACTTTCAGTTCGACATTTAATATGCTACACTCCCAAGAGGCGGCAAACACTCTGCTAGTGCCAGAGGTGTCTTGGTACCGCTCCGCGTGGATGAAAGACGTGAACATGGAATACTGAGCATACATCATATGTCAGTCCAAGCTCGCGGGACAAGCATCAACCATGGCATGTCTTGAGGGGGCTACTTCTGCAGGTGCTTTGTTAGAGTATTCAGAACCACGTCCAGGGAAGGGTCGGCCTGCCGTGAAGTTTGGTCGCCGAGGTTAGTCTCGCCAACAAGTCTGAACACTGCCGCTGCTCCTTGGAGCATTAAGGGTGTGAGCCCAAGGCCCTCAAAGGTGGCTGCTATCTCTTCCATTTCGCCCACCCAGCGCCGAGAACGCCGAGGCATGGACGGAATGCCCTCCATTAGCCGCTGGGAAATATCAGCACGGCTTAACGAGAACTCGTGCGTCAGTGCTTCGTTCAAACCCAGCACTTTAGAAGCAACCAGCAACTCTGTCCAAAGTGCTGTAGTGCCCTTTGTAGAGGCTGCATAGACCATCTTGAGGCCCGAGGCCTGGCCTACCAGCGGCCCCACCAGCCTGATGTCCAACCCGAACTCCCCTAGTGTCTCCAAAGCGCTGCAGTCCGGGCCGGAGCAGTAGAACCGGGTATTACCTCTATCGCTGGGTGGTGGTCCAATGATCCCTGCATCGATGAAAGGAGAGCCAGCCTCCGTAATGACGCGGGCATTCTCGGTAACCGTCTGTGGTGAGATGGCGTTACAGTCAACGTATACACATATGGTTCCAGTGCGTCGCAAACTGCCAGCCACTAGCTTCGCCACCGACGCCGCTTCTGCGGGCACCACGACGGACAGCAGCAGATCTGCCTCTGTCACCAACTCGTCGCAGCTTGGTACCTCCGAGAACCCCACCTCCTGCGCCCGTAGGCGGGTAAGCTCGCTGCGACCATCTAGACATGTAAGAATCTTCAGGTCGTGACCGCGGAGCACTCGGCCGATCGCTGAGCCCATGTCTCCTGGGCTGATGATACCAACATTAGGAAGGCCCATAGCTACCTCCTGATAGATCAGGCTGAACTAGAAGGCAGACTACAGGACGGCGCTAAGCGTGTCAAGGCTGATAGTGTGAGCGTCATCATTCTGGTACATCGCGTCAGAGATAAACGAATGAGCTACACCCGTCCCGTGGGCCTGGTGCTGCTCTCCGAGCTAATTTTCTACCTGGTTTGCCACCCCCCCCAGAGAGGCGATACTAAACATCGTCGAGGTCGTTGACGAGGCCTTTTAGAGCCTAAGCCTTATCTCGTCGCCCAATTGGGTCCCCAAAAGGCGTGCTGCGTTCCCTCCTTTGGCCGCTATCTCCAGGCGGCCGGAGCTGCCTATGAGGGCAACTAGCTGATCTCCCTCGGCGTAGATGGTGCTGAGGCCCGGGATAACTCGCCCCTTTATCTCTACAGCGCCTCCTTCCCAGGGGATATCCTCCTTTTTGACATCGGTGATAAGATTTCCGAAATGGTCAATGTGGATGATGTGGCCGATGAGCTCTCCCTCTGCCAGAGGTAGTGGGTGAGGAGGAGAGAATGTTAACAAAGAAGGCAAAGCCCGGCCCAGTTCTCTGGCTGCTACCCCCAAAGATAGGTGGGCTGCCACCGGGGCGAAGATGTCTCGACCGTGAAAAGTGGGGCTCACTGGATGGCGCCAAAAATTGGGATTGGTGAGGGCGATAGCCTTAAGTCCGTGGGTTAGCCTTCTGGGGAGAAGAAGCATTGGTGAGGAAACTTTGGAACGATCTGTAGCCGAGTCCGGCAAAGCCTCGTCTAGGATACAACTCAAGACCCCGTTATCCGGAGCCACGAAAAGGCCCTTGGGAGTTATAAGAAGGACAGCCCTTCGTGAGGTACCCACTCCAGGGTCCACAACTACTACATGAATTGTATCTGCGGGGAAATAACAGTAGACGGTCTCCAGCACAAAGGCAGCTTGGGCTATATTTTGGGGCTCGATGTTGTGGCTGACATCGATGATGGTGGCGCGGGGGTTTATGTCTAAAATCACCCCCTTCATGGCTGCTACATAGCTATCGGCGGTGCCGAAATCCGTGGTGAGGGTGATAATAGACATAAGACCTCGTACAGGGTCAGACGAACCTTTAGGAAGCTTTTTTAGTCTTAATGTACCAGTCCTTGACGTTGCTATAGCGGGAGCTGGGCTCGTAAAGGGTGCCCAAGCTTACTCCTTTGACCTTTTTATCTTGGGCGTAGAGATAAGTGGGGTAATAGAGGAGAATGCTGGGCACCTCTTCAGCGAATATGTCCTGAAATTGGCGGTACAATTTGGTTCGCTCCGCCATGTCCGTAGTTTGGCGGGCCCGCTGCAGTAGGTTATCTACCTCACCATTGGAGTAAGAAGCAATATTGAAGCCGTCTGTGGAGGCTTGGGAGCTGTGCCAGGCAGAATAGCCATCGGGGTCGTAGCCCGGATCTAATCCAAAGAGGATGGCCTGGAACTGGCGTGGGATAAGAAAATTTTGGAAAAGGCCGGTGGATCCACTGGCCTGGAGATCAACCCTTATCCCCAGCCGTCGCCATTGGCGCACCACCTCCTCTCCCGTTTTTACTCGTCTGGGGTCGTTGTTGGTCAAGAGGGAGAAGCGGAACTCGGTACCATCTTTCTCGCGGAATCCTGTCGTTCCACGTTTCCAACCGGCGGCGTCGAGCATGGTCTCAGCCCGTTGCGGGTCATAGCTGTAACTCTTGATTTGGGGTTCATAGGCCCATGACTGGGAATCGATGGGGCTGTCAGATATCACACCTTGGCCACCCAAAGCCTCGGCAATAATCTTATTCCGATCTAGGCCATAAAGGAGGGCTTGGCGCACCGTTTTGTCCTGAAAGAGGGGCGACTTTAGATTAAAGAAAACAAGGTTATAAGTGGGACGCTGGGCGCTGCGCACTGCTAAGCCCTTTCTTCCTTTTAATTTCTCGGACAAGCCTCCATTCCCTATCCCAGGGCGCAGGAGCAAGCCATCGATGCGTTTTTGAGTTAGGGCTGTTAAAGCCGCCTCATCATCGGGGTAGAACTTTATTCCTATGGCTGATAGGTAGGGCTGGCCTAAGAAATAATCGGGGTTGCTGGCCAGGAGAACACCTTCAATGGAGGCCTCTTTGATTATAAAAGGCCCGGTACCCACGGCTTTGGCGTTGAAAGGGCTTTCCACTAGTTGAGAGGCGGTCAGGCCTTGAAGGAGATGAGCGGGAACTATGCCTTGGGTAGTATAGGCCAGGAAAGGGGCATGGGGGGCAGCCAAGGTGAACTGAACAGTGTAATCATCGATCTCTTTAACTTCAACCCCTCGCCAAAGGAGGGCCAAATCTGGGCTGCCTTGAAAGCCGGGATCTTGAATGGCCTTTATGGTAAAGAGCACATCCTCGGCGGTGAAGGGGACGCCGTCATGCCATTTAACCCCTTGTCTAAGATGAAAGGTGTAAACCCTTCCGTTTCCCCCTATATCCCAGCTTTCCGCCAGGTCGGGCAATATTTCCCCTCCCTTCCCAAGCTTTGTTAGACCCGAAAAGATAAGGGCAACCAAATCTTTGTCTACATCATTGAAAGAGGAAAAGAGAGGGTTAATTGCCCCCGGATTACCTGCCACTCCCTCGGTGTATATACCGCCTGGCGCTGGCTTCAGCTCCACGGTAGTCTTCAGGACGACTCGCCACAATAAGATAACGGCTGCAACTCCTCCGATTATAGCTAGGAGAGTGGGCCAACTTAATATTAACAGTCGTTTTCTCTTCATCGTTCTTTAGCAAACATAAACATTTGATAAAATTGGGACGGCTTGTTATCTATAATCAGCGAAATTTGATGCTCAACATAGACAGAACAATAAAAAGTACTGCCAGGACAATAGTTGCTTGAAAGAGGGTCTTCTCTACACCGCGCCGCGTGCGATATACCGAAGAAGAGCCACCACCAAAGATGCCGCCCATGTCCATGCCCTTCACTTGAAAAGAGACGACAATAATTAAAAGGATGGCCACCAGTATTTGGGCGATGTTAAGAAACCTCTCCATTTTTCTCCCTTATAATCCGTTACTTCTCACTTGTAGGGGGCTCCGCCGACCCCATTGTGTATATAGGCGGACCAAGCTAGCCCCTAGCTTTTTGGGGTCGTGTCGTAGGGCGCTACTCTCGCTCACCACATCGGCCAATATCACTGGCAAATCCTTTAGTGTCCCGACCTCGGGGCGTACCATATCTGCATGCTCTTGGGCTGAGGGTGGGGTATTGATGTTACTATTAGCCAAAACGCAATCAAAAAGCCCCGGGCCAACGTGGCGCACTAGAGCTTCTACATGATCGGCAACCGAAAAGCCGTCGGTCTCTCCTGGTTGAGTGGCCACATTGCAAACATAGACTTTGAGGGCAGAGGATAGGCGTATGGCTTCCCTGATGCCCGTCACTAAGAGATTGGGCATGACGCTGGTGTAAAGACTCCCAGGGCCTAATATTATGAGGTCGGCATCGAGTAAGGCTTGTACTGCCTCAGGGTGAGCTTGGACGTCGGCGGGCTCTAAATAAATCTGCCTGATGCGATTACCGCTGCTAGTGATGTTGGACTCTCCGCGAATCATAGCCTCCCCCTCCACACGTGCCGAGAGGGTGACGTTGGCCAAGGTGGAGGGCAGAATCTGCCCTCGCACTGCCAGAACCCGGCTGGATTCTCGAACGGCTTCCTCGAAGTTCCCGGTAACCTCAGACATGGCTACGATGAAGAGATTGCCGAAGCTATGGCCAGCCAGTCCCGAGCCATCGCCGAAACGATATTGAAAAAGCTCGGCCATGAGGGGCTCGGCGTCGGCCAGGGCGGCGATGCAGTTGCGAAAATCCCCGGGAGGCAATACCCCCAGCTCCCGACGCAGTCGCCCCGAGCTACCCCCGTCATCGGCCACGGTGACTATGGCGGTGAGGTTACCTGTATATTCCTTTACTCCCCGAAGCAGTGTGGACAATCCCGTGCCTCCTCCTAACGCAACCACCTTAGGGCCTCTCCGCAGATAACGCTGGTAAAAAACGGTATCGAGTAGGCGGCCGTTTCTGCCTTGGGGCCATAAAGCCAGGAGCAAGGAGCGGTTGAACTGCCAAACGGCAAGCATGATTAGGCCAACGCCTGCTCCCAAAAAGAGGGCACCTCGGACGTAACGGGGTAAGAATTGCAAAGTGATGTACCAAACGAAATTTGGAAAGGTATAATAATTGTAGGCTTCACGCAAGATGTAGGCAAAACCAAGGCCGATAATGCCCACCCCTATCATCAGTAAAAGGAGCCACCGCTTGACCTTCATCCCCGGGTAGAGCCACTTGAGGAAATTCACCTGTAATCCTCAGTCAGTATACGCTTAGTAAATGCGGTCATTAAACATGCATCTATACGCCTTTTTCTAATTTTTCCTTGAGCACTCGGTTCACCAAGGTTGGGTTAGCGCGGCCTCTGGTTTCTTTCATAACTCGCCCTATCAAAAAACTTATGGCCTGATTCTTGCCCGCCTTGAAATCGAGGGCCGCTTGGGAATGGGCAGCTAATATCCGCTCTACTAGCTCCTCCAGCTCTTGGACATCGCTGATTTGGGTAAGACCCCTCTCTTCGATGATTTGGGCCGCAGCTTTACCAGTATGAAACATCTCCTCTAGGACTTCCTTGGCTATGGTGAGGTTTAGGGTACCTTCCTCTATAAAATCTAGCATCTCTACCAAATGGGTAGGGGTGATGGGGGCCTGGCTGATTTCTATACCCTCGACATTGATCAGGTGGGAAAGCTCCCCCAGGATCCAGTTGCTAACTACTTTGGCTCGTTGTGGCTTCTCCATCAGGCAAGCCTCGAAAAAATCGGCCATAGCCTTGGAGCTAGTGAGGAGGGCAGCATCATAAAGGGGGAGATCGTACTGGCTAATAAGGCGATGACAGCGAGCATCGGGGAGCTCAGGAAGGCGGGCCTTGATTTCTTCCACCCAGGCTGAGCTCAAGGTCAACGGTGGTAGATCAGGTTCAGGGAAATAGCGATAGTCGTGAGCGTATTCTTTGGTACGTTGGGACACTGTCATTCCCTTTTCATCCACCCAACCCCTGGTTTCTTGAACAATACGCTCTCCCTCCCTGTGCGCCTTCTCTTGGCGTTCTACCTCGTAGGTAAGAGCCCGGAATACCGCCCGAAAGCTGTTCATATTTTTTACCTCCACCTTGCTCCAAAACTCAGAGCTGCCTTGTGGGCGGAGGCTAATGTTGGCATCGCAGCGGAAGCTTCCTTCCTCCATGATGCCGCTACTGACGCCCAGATATTGGAGGATGCTGCGCAGTTTTATGAGATATTGACGCGCCTCTTCGGGAGAGCGGAGGTCCGGATCGCTGACGATCTCCATTAGGGGAACCCCGGAGCGATTGACGTCCACCAGGCTATAGGGTATCCTTTCTGGGCTTAAGCGGTGCACCAGCTTGGCGGTATCCTCCTCTAAGTGAACTCGGGTGATTCCTATACGCTTCTCATTTCCTTCTACATTAATGGTGAGCCAGCCCCCGATTCCTAAAGGCATATCGTATTGAGAGATCTGGTAGCCCTTCATAAGATCGGGGTAGGGGTAATTTTTGCGATCGAACTTGGCAGAGGTGGGGATAGAGCAGTTTAACGCCAAGGCGGTCATGATGGTGTATTCCACCGCCTTTTGGTTAATGACGGGCAGAACCCCAGGCATACCCAGACAGACAGGACAAACGTGAGTGTTGGGTGGTGCATTGACATAATTGGTGCTGCATTGACAGAACATTTTACTGGCGGTCAGGAGCTGGGCATGCACCTCTAAACCTATGACGGTTTCGTAGACTATCCCCACAGTCGCCAGGCCTTCGTTTGCTATCATCCTTGCTTCAACCTTCCAGCTAGTATATCAGCGCTCAAATCCTGTGGCAAGCTG
>JACQTR010000120.1 GCA_016210705.1 Chloroflexota bacterium
ACTGATTAAGAGTCAGTTGCTCTACCAATTGAGCTAGCGGCCCCCCTAATCATACATAGAATATAACCTAAACTGTCCCAATTGACAATATTAATACTTAATAACTCTACGTTTTCCATACGCTTTTTGTATAGCTAGTGAAATTGCTCATCCTATACCACATAGGGTAACAATAGTCAAGCCCCAAGATATAGAACCTTGACAGAGATGAAAAGCCTTTGTTAACATGATCTAAGTGAGGGGCGGTTAGCTCAGCTGGTTAGAGCGCGGCGTTGACATCGCCGAGGTCACTGGTTCGAGTCCAGTATCGCCCACCAGAAGCTACACGGAGCTAACCTCTCGTTACAACGTCGGGGGGTTTAATTTTTAACCTCAGCGGAGTAATTCTTATGGCCCCAGAGGTAAGCCGTACAGAAGATAGAGAAGATGGCCTAGTGGCTATGCGCCATTCAGCCTCTCATGTCATGGCCGAAGCTGTGAGTTCGCTTTTCCCCAACGCCAAGTTCGGGATTGGCCCACCTATTGAAGACGGATTCTACTATGACTTCGATCTACCTCGCACCCTGGCCCCGGACGACTTGGCCATTATCGAAAGCAGGATGGCCGAGATTGTGTCCGCTGACCTCCCCTTCGTTTACGAAGAAGTAGACAAAGAAACCGCAAGACGCATCTTCGCCTCTCAGCCCTACAAACTAGAGCTTATAGAAGAAATTGCTGACAATAAGGTGGGGATATACCGCCAAGGCAGTTTTATCGATCTCTGCCGTGGCCCCCACGTGGCCTCCACTGGCCAAATCAAGGCCTTCAAACTTCTCAACGTTGCCGGCGCTTATTGGCGGGGCGATGAGCACCGTCCCATGTTACAGCGTATCTATGGCGCTGCCTTTGATACCGAGGATGCTTTGAAAGACTACTTGCGGCGACGAACTGAGGCAGAAGCCCGGGATCATCGTCGGCTGGGACGGGAGCTAGACCTGTTCAGCATCCATGACGAGGTTGGTGCCGGCCTGGTTCTGTGGCATCCGAAAGGAGGCCGCATCCGAAATATCATCGAGAACTTCTGGAGAGAAGAGCATTACAAAGCCGGCTACGAGATGGTTTATTCTTCCCATATAGGTAAATCTCTGCTCTGGGAGACTAGCGGCCATTTAGACTTCTATAAAGAATACATGTACTCACCCTTGGACATTGAGGGACAAAAGTACTATCTCAAGCCCATGAATTGTCCCTTTCACATACTGATGTATCAGTCGTCCCTCCGCAGCTATAGAGAGTTACCCTTGCGCTGGGCAGAATTGGGCACCGTATACCGCTACGAACGCAGCGGCGTTCTTCACGGCCTCATGAGGGTACGTGGCTTCACCCAGGACGATGCCCACATCTTTTGCCGGCCTGATCAGATCGAAGAGGAGATAGCCCAAGTATTGGATTTCAGTTTTCGTTTTCTGAAACCCTTTGGGTTCCAGAACTACGAGGTTTTTTTGGCCACCCAGCCGGAAAAGTATGTGGGGCAAACCGAAGACTGGCAACGGGCCACTACTGCTTTACGCCAGGTCATGGATCAGCGTAACCTTGCTTACCATTTAGACGAAGGGGGCGGCGCATTCTATGGCCCTAAAATCGATGTTAAGATCAAGGATGCTTTAGACCGTCTCTGGCAGTGCACCACAATCCAATTCGACTTTAATTTACCAAACAAGTTCGACCTTAGCTATATAGGAGACGACGGAAAAGAGCATCGCCCTTATATGGTGCACCGAGCCCTTTTTGGCTCCATAGAAAGGTTTTTAGGAGTCCTCATCGAATATCACGGGGGAGCCTTTCCCTTGTGGCTGGCTCCGGTTCAAGTGGTGGTTATTCCTATCGCCGACCGCCATATCGATTACGCCCGCCGTGTTGCGGAGGATCTGCGAGCTGATAAGGTGCGGGTGGAAGTAGACGAGCGCTCCGCCCGGATGAACCTAAAAATAAGAGAGGCTCAACTTCAAAAAATCCCTTACATGTTGGTCGTGGGAGATAAAGAAATAGCTACCGCCCAGGTATCGGTGCGCTCGAGAAGCGGCCAAGACCTGGGAACTCAGCCTTTGGAGGTGCTTAAAGCCAATCTGAAGGCCACCATCCAGGCCCAAACTTGACGAGTTCCAATTTTGAAATTTAGGTTTGCCCAACTAAAGGGAAGGAGGATTCAAAGTGAAGGTCAAATGGCTGGGTCATGCCGCGTTCCTTATCACCTCGGCCTCAGGTAAAAGGATCATCACGGATCCTTACACTAATAATCCTAACCTTAATTACCAGCCCATCCGGGAATCTGCCAACGTAGTAACAGTTAGCCATGAACACGGCGATCACAACAACGTGGCTTCGGTATCAGGAAATCCTCAAGTGATTAACACAGCAGGGACTCACAAAGTAGGAGACATTGAGTTCAGGGGCATCCCCACTTACCACGATGCTACGAAGGGAAGCCAAAGAGGAGCTA
>JACQTR010000116.1 GCA_016210705.1 Chloroflexota bacterium
ACTAAATCTTCCATTGGAACGCCCTAACGCTTTGGCAATCTTGGCGACGGTTTGGACACTTGGCTTATTAACTGTACCGATTTCGGCATTAATAAGCATTTTGTGTTTAATGCCCGCTTTCTGAGCTAAGGTGAGCCAAACTGCCTTTTTCTAAATGGCGGAGGGAATGGGATTCGAACCCATGACAGGGGTTTAAGCCCTGTAACCGCTTAGCAGGCGGCCGCACTCGTCCACTATGCGATCCCTCCACCGTTTTCGATTATAACACCAATCCCCAAAGGCATTCAATTTGGAACTAGAGGCTGCTGAACAACGTTAGGGGAGAGAGGATAACTCAATGGACGTGCCTTTCGACAGAGCTCAGGCAACGCCCTTATTCTGCACCCTCAGCCGCCCCTTTGGTTATTCAGCGCCTGCAGTACTTTTTGAGTAACCAGGCCAATATCGGCGGGGCTTTCCACGATGCTGGCTCCGGCAGCGGCCAAGGCAGCCATCTTGGATCGAGCTGTCCCCGAGCTGCCACTAATGATGGCTCCAGCATGGCCCATACGGCGTCCCGGAGGAGCCGCCTTTCCCACCACAAAGGCGATCACCGGCTTGCTCATAGACTCCTGAATAAACTCCGCTGCCTCTTGCTCAGCGGTACCACCGATCTCACCGATCAAAACTACCGCCTGGGTCTCAGGATCGGCCTCAAAGAGGCGTAGCCCATCAACGAAGCTAGTGCCTATTAAGGGGTCGCCACCGATGCCAACACAAGTGGATTGGCCGATACCTAGGGTCGTTAGCTGAGACACTGCCTCATAGGTCAGGGTGCCGCTGCGGGAGATAACTCCCACTGAACCCGAAAGATGGATATCGGCGGGCATAATACCCACTTTGCACTTTCCCGGCGAGATAAGCCCGGGACAATTGGGGCCTACCAATCGAGTGCCTGACCCTTTCAAAAAGTGCAGAACAATAACCATGTCTCTAGTAGGAATACCATCGGTAATACAAACAATTAGGGGTATCCCGGCATCAGCAGCTTCCAGAATAGCGTCGGCGGCAAAGGGGGCCGGTACGAAGATGATACTAGCGTTGGGCTTGGCTGCCCTCACCGCCTCAGCCACCGTATTGAAAACAGGTATGCCATCGAAATCGGAACCACCTTTGCCCGGCGTAACGCCGGCCACCACCTGAGTACCATACTCGCGGCAACGCCTTGTGTGGAAACTGCCCTCATTGCCAGTAATTCCTTGAACCAAAAGGCGGGTATCTTTGTTGACTAGGATACTCAATGGCGCATCTCCCTTTGAGCTGCCACCACTTTGATGGCAGCATCCCCAAGATCATTGGCGAAGGTAACCGGCAAAGATGATTCAGCCAGAAGACGTCTGCCCTCTTCAACGTTGGTGCCCTGCATCCTAACCACCAAAGGCACCTTGATCTCGGCATCTTTGGTCGCCTCTAAAATGCCAGTGGCTACAATATCACAACGGAGGATTCCCCCAAAGACATTCACCAAAATCGCTTCAACGGCGGGATCGGATATAAGGATGCGAAAGGCCTTAGCCACCCGCTCCGGACTGGCTACGCCACCTACGTCCAAAAAATTGGCCGGTTGCGCTCCCATGGCTTGGATCATATCCATAGTGGCCATAGCCAAGCCAGCCCCGTTAACCATACAGCCGATGCTGCCATCCAACTTTATGTAGCTTACGCCAAGCTGCCCAGCCTCCGCCTCCAAAGGGTCCTCGTCCCCATGATCTTTTAAAGCCGCCAATTCCCTTTGACGGTATAGTGCATTATCATCGATCTCCACCTTAGCATCCAAAGCTAGAAGTTTTCCATCAGCCGTGACCGCCAAGGGGTTGAGCTCCACTAAAGAACAATCATGGGATTGCGCCAGTTTGTAAACACCGCCAATAAGCTCAGCAGCGAGGCGTATTTGAGCTGCCTCCAAATTCAGACCATAGGCTATAGCTCGACCCTGAAAGGACTGAAAACCCACCGCCGGGTCAATATAAACCCTCAAAATTTTCTCCGGGGTTCGAGATGCCACCTCCTCGATCTCCATACCTCCCGCCTCACTGGCCACCATCACTGGGCGCTGACGGGAACGATCGATAAGAAGACTCAGGTAAAGCTCACGAACCACCGCCACTGCATCCTCCACCAAAAGACGTCGCACCAAAACCCCCTCCGGCCCTGTCTGAGAAGTTACCAAACTCCGACCCAAAAGATGGTCGGCATATTCTTTAGCCTCTTGAGGCGAAAAAACGATTTTTATGCCACCACCTTTGCCCCTGCCCCCAGCGTGCACCTGAGCCTTGACTACCACATGACCTCCCAAATAGTCGGCGGCATCTGCCACCTCTTGGGACATTGCCGCCACTATCCCCCGCGGCACAGCTACCCCATAAGCAGCCAAAAGCTCTTTAGCTTGATACTCGTGAAGACGCATTATTCCTGCCTTTTCCGAACTATCGTATTCGGTTCCTGCCTCTCTTTTTGATGCCGACGATAGTAATCCGCCGTCATCTTAAGTACTCGCTGTACTCTACGGGCACGGGTTTCAGGTTTTTTAGCTTCATCAAGATATTTGACATAAGTGCGCTGACAAGAAGGTCGCAGTTTGTCCCACGTGGTAAGCATATCTGCGCTTTGCTGAAGAGCCAAAGCCAAATCCTGAGGTACAGTTTGCCCTAACTTAGTTTCCATACTATCTCTCTGGCGGAAGGGGTGGGATTCGAACCCACGAGGCTTGCGCCTAACGGTTTTCAAGACCGCCTCCTTCAACCGCTCGGACACCCTTCCTGCCTTAGTATATCTAGGGCAGCAAAGAGCGTCAAATAGCACAGCCAATTAGTCTTGCAAAGCCTTCAAAATCTCCTCGCGCCAGCCCCCTACCTGCTGGGCGAAGGCACGGAGGAGACCAAAACAGCCGGTAAGCATCACGTCGCCGTGAGGAGCTGCAAAATGTGGCCCTAGAGTCGACACCTTCATCAGCCCCCGACGAGGGCCGGTGGCCTCCACCAAGGGCGTTCCCTCCCGGCTAGCGACAATATAACAACCATGTCCACTATCCTCAAAAACCTCTTCCTGGGTTAAAGTTCCCGACACCAGTCTAGCAATAAGAGTGTCTAGCTTTTGAACATTCAAAAGCCCTGTGTGGTGCTCGAAGAGGCCTAGAATAGAGTCCTGGTAGAGGTGGAAGGCTAGGGTATGCATGTTGCCCAGGTTGACAACAAGGCGATGGAGATGGCTAGCCACCTCTGAATCGTCCAAAGCTCCCAAAGCGGCCGCCGGGCCGGTATCCATGACCAAGAGAGGCAGGTCAGCCTCCAAGCTTTGAGCGACGCCTAGCATCCGGGTTAAATAAGAAGGTATTTCATCTCTAAGATAAGCGAAGGCCGTGAGTTTATTCTCCTTCTCTACGGTGCGGCGGAGGTGCTCAAAACGGAAAAGACGGTCGCTGACACCGGGCGGCGCAGCCCCGTGGTCGAGGACAGCCACCGCCAAACCATCCAGGGCCAGTTCCACCCCGAAGGCGGCCAAAGCCTTTTTTGTGGCCAATAAGTCCACGTCCTTAAACTCTACTTTGAGCACGCTTTTGCCCGTGATCTTCTTGGCCTCGTCCTCGGATACGATAGTAACGCCCAGCTTCTCCACCTCGGCCAAGTCATCGTCGAAGGTGCGCGCCGCATCGGGAGTGGCGAAGGCGGGAAGCCCCTGAGCCAGGTGATCCCTCAAGGCCCCAGTGGAGGGCCCGCCGCCCATGGTGACCCCAGTGAGAAGGAGCTTCTGACGACAGGCAGTGGCCACGCCAATATTTTGGGCAGCGATGGCAGTGGCCGAGGGCATAATCATCTGAACGCAGTTCTCGATGGCGACGGAACTATCAAAAAGTAGGATGTCCTGAGTCCCCGTGCCGACGTCAATACAAAGTATGCGCAACCGCTTTGCTCCTTAACGAACTTCCTCTGACTTAATACTATTCATGTCCCTCGTCCTTAAGACGTACCAGCCTAACCGCCACGGACTCTTTCGGCTGCCCGAACTCTCTTATTTGATCCTTCATAGTCTCATCCCAGGCAGCCGCAGCGACCTTTTTATCCAGGTTTCCTGTGTTTAAACTTGTCAATTCCTCCCACAAGCCTAATTGCTTCAACAAGCCCTCCAAAGCCCCTCTCCTAGGATCTTTGGCATCGGGATATTTGTGCTCTACGCTTATGTTTATTTTGGCTACTATATCGCTTCCTCTAACCGCCGCAAGACCAAAATGACGCGCATATTCTACAAGGCGTTCTTTTGCTTCCTCCTCCAAAGTCTCTAGCTCTTTGCGCTTGGCCTTTGCCTCAGTATATGCGTTCACCAGACCCACCCCTTCCTCAGCGAGGAACTCCTCGGCAGGAAGCATCTCCGTTTCGAAGAGGTGTTTTTTGGCAGGACACAAGGGCTGATAGGCGCACCAGTCACAAAGGCGACTTTCAATGGGACGAAACTCAGTGTCGGACTCGATGGCGCGAATGGTTTGGATGGTTAGATGCTCAATTTCCCCCAGTTGTTCCGGAGTTCTTATGGAGCGCATTTCTCTTTCGTGGGCCATGTAGTGCCACACCAGATCCACCTTCTTCACATCATCGGGGAATTGCTGTCGCAGACCTATCTCATACAGGGACAACTGCATATCGCCATCCACTTCTGCCTGCGACGGTAGATACCGCGATGTCTTGTAATCGTGGATTTCATAAACGCCGTCGCCGGCTCTGTCCAACCTATCGAGCAACCCCTGCAAAGCGAAAATTTCGCCCGTATTCCTGTCCACTAGCTTGGCGTACACCCACCGCTCGGTATCGAGAGTGCTCGAAGCAGCGAAAGGATAGTACCTTTGATAATATCTGATAAGACATTCGAGGCCGATGTTTTTATAATGAGCTGGCCCATACTGCGCCTGCACAATCTTTACCGAGCTATTCCAGTTCTTATCCCATCGGCCAACGAAGTCGCACACTACATCGCCCAGGGAAGGAATATTTCTATTGCGCACATCGTCATAAAGCCACTTCATCGTCTCATGGACTCGACTGCCCAGGAAGAATTCCACGCTCTCCTCTTCGTCCTTGATCCTGTCTACGTAACTAAACTTGTATTTCCGAGGGCAGGTTTGGTAGGTGTTTAAGCGGGTAAACGAGTATGGGGGCATGATCACCTCCCTAGGATATATTCTATTAGCCCAGCGAGGGCTAAGTGATCACCGGTGTACCGCCCATGTACGGACGCAGCACCTCTGGTACCACCACCGAGCCGTCGGGTTGCTGGTAGTTCTCCA
>JACQTR010000009.1 GCA_016210705.1 Chloroflexota bacterium
GCTATATGGTGCGTCAGGTCAATTACTACTGTGCCAGACAAAGCTTGCTCGCTCATTTGAACTCTCTCTAACTGGTTATTAGGCACCCTCAAAGAAACGACGAGGGTTGTCGACGCATAGCTTGTCTAAAGCGGGCTGGGAGACGCCCATATCCAAAAGTTGTGGGAAGACTACATCCTTTACATATAAATATCCGTGAGGGTTTTGTTTTTCTCTATCTTCAACAGATGGGAGCCTGCCACCTAAAGGATAAGCAATGAAGTGGTCATGAGAAGGCAGGATACGATCTTCAAATCCGGCGTCTATCAACGCCTTAAGGGTTTTGGTACGAGCCAAAGCGCTAACACCATGTCCGGGATAGCGATCCATACCTACAAAACATCCCTGCTCTAGAATCCAGGTTATGTATTCTACATCGGTTGTATCATTGCAATGATCCAATTTAACCCTTCTCAAGGATACGCCTTCCTCTTTCATGATAGCTATTTGGCGCATCCCAACTCGCCCCGGTGAATATTGATGCAAAGCTATGGGGACATCTGTCTGGAGGTGTGCTCGTGCTAAGGCTCTGAGGATGACTTCTTCTCCTGGAGTTACACCGGCGATGTCGTTGCGACCTTTAAGAATAGCTGCTTTAATCTTTGTGCCCCCGATGCCTTCGCGGATCTCATCGATAAATAGGTCGGCCAGTTTGTCGGCAGATATGCCAGTTAAAAGGAATGTTGGCTCAAAGTACATTCCAGTGCAAGCGATGATATTGATGCCGACTTTGCGGGCGGCCTCCGCTAAAAGGGTGACATCTCTACCTAAATCCAGGGGGGTCATGTCCACTATAGTATCTATCCCACCCTTTTTGGCCTTGGTCAGCCCTGTGATTATGCGGTCCATGAAGTTGTCGCCCAAGAGTTGGGGGTAGGTTTGGGGAATACCCGGCGCCGAGACAGTGACATGTTCATGCATTAGGGTAAAGCCCAGGTTAGCGGTGTCCATGGGACCGGTTACGGAATTAATGGTGGCCACAATATAATCCTCCCTTTTTTGACTATTTTCTTAGCTCTATTTCAACGATTCTATTTATGGAAATTTACAAAAGAAAATACGTCCTACAAAACGAATAAGGTCCTAATTTAGCGGAACCCGCCAGCGCCGGAGCCACGAAGCCTAGGGTCGAGGACGTCTCGAAGGGCATCGCCCAGCATATTGAAGCCGAAGACGGCCAAGCTGAGGGCTACGCCAGGCGAAATTGCTGTCCAGGGAGCGAACTCCATCTGTCTTAGATTCTCGCCGGATAGCATGGCTCCCCAGGTGGGATAGGGGGGTGGCACCCCAAAGCCTAAGAAGCTCAAAGAAGCCTCTACAAGAATGGCATTGCCCAGACCTATGGTCGCCAGAACCATAATAGGAGCAGAAATATTGGGCAGGATGTGCCGCCATAGAATTCTCGTAGTGCCTACCCCAACAGCTCGAGCCGCCTCTATGTACTGGTTTTCTTTAATAGATAGAGTGGCCCCCCGAATAACCCGTGAGTTACTGACGCTAAAGAGTATAACCATTGCAAAGATGACATTTGCAAGGCTGTGGCCCAATATGGCCACTATGGTCAGCACAAAGACGAGCCAGGGAAAGGCCATCCAAGCGTCCACAAAGCGCTGGATAATTAGATCGACCTTACCGCCCGCATAGGCGGATACAACTCCAATCGCTGTGTATGCTACTGTGCTCAAAGCCACAGTCACCAGTCCCACAAATATGGAGATACGAGCCCCATAAATGATCCTGCTCAGCATATCTCGGCCCATTCTATCGGTGCCAAAAGGGAAGGCCCAGCTTGGGGCATCGAAGGCCTTGCCCGCCATATCGTCATAAGCGTGAGGGGCGATTTGGGGTGCAAATATGGCCAATACTACCATTATCAATACCAGAAGGCCCCCAATAGTGCCTAGGGGTTTGGCTCGGGCTGTCCTGACGAAGGATTTAAATCGCCAAAACCACGGTCTTTCCGAAACCCTCCAAGTTCCTGCTGTAGTGGAGGCTTCTGTAGGAAATTCAGCCATGGCTATCTCCTAGGCGTAGCGAATCCTGGGGTCCAAGTATCCGTAGGTAATATCAACTAACAAGTTTACAAAAACAACGAAGGCAGCAATGAGAAGGTTCACGGCTTGAAGCATGGGGTAGTCTCGGTTCATGATAACTAGCATGATATACC
>JACQTR010000117.1 GCA_016210705.1 Chloroflexota bacterium
GCTAAGGGCAAATCCTATAATCAGCACTAGGAAAATGCCCCGAAGGAGAGCCATGGCCGTGGTCCCTCGTAGGCGGCGGAAAAGCCAATAAAGCACCAGAGCTATAATCAGAATATCGACCAAGCTTCGGGCGTCGAGGCGCTCCCAGGTTGTTCTAAAGCTATCAATCAACGCTGCCATTACCTTTCTCCATGCGTCCTGGCTTAGCGTTGGCCAATAGATCCATAAGTAGGGCTTTTTGAAGGTGGAGCCTGTTTTCTGCTTGGTCGAAAATAGCGGATTGGGGCCCGCGGGCCACTTCCTCCGTTACCTCCTCTCCGTAGTGGGCTGGCAGGGGATGCATGAAGATAGCTCCTTTGGGAGCCTGAGCCAAGAGATGGGCGTTGACTTGATAGTTGGCAAAGGCCGCCCGCCGCTCTTCCTTTTCCTCTTCTTGTCCCATGCTGATCCATACATCTGTGTAGACCACGTCGGCGCTGTGGACGGCTACCCTGAAATCCCCAGCCTTCTCGATCCTAGAGTGGCTCTTGGCGGCGAAGCTTCTGGCTTGGCTCATGATACCTTCGGGGATGGCGTAGCCAATGGGACTGGCGATGTGGAAGTGGGCTCCTACTAGGGAGGCCGCCAAAAGCAGGCTGGAGGCCACGTTGTTACCATCGCCAATAAAGGCTATGGTCACGCCCTCGAGCTGGCCCAGCTTTTCGTAAATGGTGAGTAGGTCGGCTAGGGCTTGACAGGGGTGCTCGACATCGGAGAGGCCGTTGATAACAGGTATAGAAGCATAATGGGCTAGTGAATCCACTGTGGCCTGGCGAAAAGTACGGGCCACCACAGCATCCACATAGCGGCTAAGCACTAAGGCTACATCAGCCACACTCTCCCGACTTCCCACCCCCACCTCTTGGGGGGAAAGGTAAATGGAGCTTCCTCCCAACTGGCTCATAGCCAGCTCGAAACTGAGCCGGGTGCGTAGGGAAGGCTTCTCAAAGAGAAGGGCCAGACACATTCCGGCCAGAACGTTGGAAGCGCCTTCGCCTTTCAGAACTTGGGCATTACGGATGAGATGCCAAACGTCTTCGGCCTCTAGATCGGCTATGGAAAGGAGGTCCTTGCCTCTCACATAAGCTCTCCTTGGCTTTAAGTATAGCATAGGGTAGCCAAGGTTCAAGGTCTTTATATTCTGATCCCTACCTTTACCTTGACAGGGATGGAAGGCCAGGTTATAGTCTTTCAAACTGGCTTTTCTGGGATGGAATGGGCCAACTCCAGCGCCATCAAGGTATTATTATATTATCTCTAATCGCCCTTATCGTGATCGGCGGAGGCTTCCTTTTTTACCGCCGTTCGGGCAATGGGGGAGCTTTAGAGATAACGTTACCCACCCCCACTTCTTTTTCTTTGGTAAAGGTCTATGTTAGCGGTGCCGTAGCCAACCCTGGCGTTTATTCTCTGAGCGGTGATGACCGCTTGGACGACGTTTTGCGGATGGCAGGGGCCACCGCGGATGCCGATCTAAGCAAGCTCAATCTTGCTGCCCGGGTTCAAGACGAACAGCATATTTTGGTCTCTAAAGTTGGAGAGAGCCCTCCCTATCTCGATCCCTCAGGGAAGATTAACATAAATACCGCTCCTGCCTGTTTATTGGCTACTTTGCCCGGCATTGGCGAAGTGACTTCTCAGCGCATCGTGGACTACCGAACCCAGAATGGTCCCTTTGTCCACATTGAGGAATTGCGCGAGGTAAAGCTTTTATCCGCCGCCACCTTCGATCAGGTGAAGAATTTGATCACCGCAGATTAGGGATCTTTCCGTAAGACCTAGGAGAGGATGTCTTTAGTCTATTTAGCGGGTGCTTGGGTGGCTGGCCTCTGGTTGGGGGAAAGAATATACCCTCCGCTTCCGCTGCTTTTTCTTGCGCTAGCCTTTATTTTTATCACCGCTTTCCTCTGCCGTCGCCAGCCTTCCGTGCTTAAGAGCGGCCTCTGGCTCTCGGCCCTTATCATGGGACTTATACGTGTCTCATTTCCCTCATCTCTTCTTGATATGAGGAGCCTAGCCTTTTACAACGACCAAGGGCTAGTGTCGATGGAGGGTGTGGTGGTGTATTCAGATGCGGGAGAAACCAGGAGGGAGTTGCATCTGGCGATGAGGCGGGTTAAAGAGGGGTTGGAGTGGAAGCCGATCTCAGGCACGGCACTGGCATATACCTCCCTCTTTCCTGTTTATGGTAATGGGGATGTTTTGCGCCTGGTAGGCGAGCCTAAGACCCCACCGGCCTTTCCCGATTTCGATTATCGAGACTATCTAGCTCGCCGTGGTATTCCTTCTATTATCTCTTATCCCGATATAAGTTGGGTGGGACAGGATGGTGGTTTTACTTTGGGGGCTGAAGTTTATGAGCTGAGGGGAGAAATGGGACATGCTCTGGCTGCTGCACTTCCTGAACCTCAGGCCTCTCTGGCTCAGGGTATGCTATTGGGGCTTCGCCGTGTCATACCTGATGAGCTAATGGAGGCCTTTAATCGCGCTGGCACAACCCATGTTATCGCCATCTCTGGCCAGAATATCACTATTGTGGCCGCCCTCCTTGCTGCTGTCAGCGCCTGGCTTTTTGGGCGGGGGCGTTTAAGCTACCTGGCCACGGCGGTGTCTGCCGTCTGGATATACAGCCTTTTAGCTGGCATGTCCCCTTCGGTGGTTCGGGCGGCCATTATGGCCAGCCTGTTCCTTTGGGCTGGGTATTTGGGAAGGCAAAATAGCCTCATCACCGCTTTGGCCTTGGCGGCGGCTATAATGCTGGGATTAAAGCCCTCCCTCTTGAGGGATGTATCCTTTCAACTAAGCTTTTTAGCCATGGTGGGACTGATTTACCTGACTCCCCTTTTCAGTGGTTTGGGAGAACGTTTTTTGAAGGGGAGGCTGGGGGGAGACCGTTGGAGGAGAACGATCGCTATGTTGGTGGAGGGTTGCGCCGTTACCTTGGGGGCAACTCTTGCTACCTATCCCCTTATAGCTCTTGATTTTCACCGAGTATCCCTGGTAGGTTTGCCGGCCACCTTACTTACCTTGTTGGCATTGCCCGGCATCATTGTCACCACGGCCCTAGTGGCTGTGTTGGGACTGATGGTGCCTTCCTTGGCCCAGGTCGCTGGTTGGTTTGCCTGGCCTTTCCTCACTTATCTAACCGCCGTGGTGAGGTTCTTCGCCGCCTGGCCCTGGGCCTCGGTTAATATCGCTCCGCCACCAACTCTAGTAGTTGTCTACTACCTGGCTATGGCTGGGTTCATCTTGGGTAAAGGGAGCTTCATAGGCCGAATTAAGCGAGCCCAGATAAGGGCTTCAATTAAAGAGGCGTTCTCGTTAGGTTCTCGCATTCCTACCAAGGCAGTCATTCCCCTGGCATTGGTGGCTCTCCTGCTTTGGACGGCGGCTCTGACCACCACCAGTGATCACCGTTTGCGAGTGTATTTTCTCGATGTGGGCCAGGGGGACTCAATTCTCATTGAAACACCGTCCCATCGCCATATCTTGGTGGATGGAGGGCCTGACCCCCAAGCCCTGACCCAAGAGTTGGGGAAAAGGCTTCCTTTCTGGGACCGTCGCCTTGATCTGCTCATCTTGACTCATCCCCATGAGGATCATCTTCTTGGTTTGGTTGAGGTTTTGGAGCGGTACCGAGTGGGCCAAGTTCTGGAGGCAGGAGGGGAGTACCAAAGCCCTAGCTATGAGGAGTGGCAGCGCCTCGTTGAGGCCAAAGGGGTAAAGCGAGCCCTGGCTCAGGCAGGGCAAAGCATCGATTTGGGCGGCGGTGCCCGCCTCGATGTGGTGCATCCCCCTCAGTTCCGCCTTTTGGGCACGGATCAGGATATAGACAATAACTCGGTGGTGGTGCGCTTGGTCTATGGTCGGGCTAGCTTCCTCCTTACCGCCGATCTCCAAAAGGAGGGCGAGGCATATTTAGAGCTCCAAAAGGTAGACTTGTCGAGCGCTGTGTTAAAAGTTGGCCACCACGGCTCCGAAACTTCTACGTCGGCTGAGTTCTTGGCTTCGGTCAACCCACAAGTGGCGGTCGTTTCGGTGGGGGCAGAAAATAGATTTGGACACCCCAATCCTGAGGTGATGGCCAGGCTTAAGGAAGGGCTGGGAGGGGATAGGGTTTATCTGACCTCGGAGCGGGGGACCATAGAGCTAAGCAGCGATGGCCAGAGGCTGTGGATTAAGACGGAGAAGTAATTTCAGCAGAGACCTTGACATAACCACCGAGGCCAGATTTGCAAAGATAGTTGAGTACCTTAGTCTTTAGATGAGTTATAAAAAATGGCTAGCTTGAAGAAAGCCTTAAGTTCAAACGTAGGTATCATGTTCCTTATAGCTCTATTTGTTCTCCTCGCCTCCATCTATGCGGTAACTATACCCTTCTTCGAGGCCATGGATGAAGTGCACCACTTCAGGCGTTTGACGGAGGGTTTACAGCTACCTGTTGTTACTGAACCTAGGTGGAATCTGGCGGAATTCCACCAACCGCCCCTTTACTATGCCTTGGGTGCCGTGTTGAGCAAAGGTTTAAAAGTTATCTTTCCCCACCACCCTTTTGGTATTAGCCAAATGGAGATGGCCTTCTACGGTGGCCGGGGATTATCTGTACTCTTCGGCTCTTTAGCCGTACTGGGTATTTACCTCTCGGCGGCTCGTCTTTTCCTGGGAAGGAGGCTCCTTTGTTTGGGCGTCGCCTCTTTAATAGCCTTCAACCCCAGTTTTATTCATCAAAGCAGCACCGTTACCAACGATAGCCTGGCGGCGGCAGCAGGCGCTCTTATCTTGTTAGGCATGATCGCCATGATCAAGGCAGGAAGGGCTGTATTAAATTGGCGGTTGTATGTGGCCGTGGGGGTCTTGCTGGGGATAGGTGCTCTGACCAAGGTAAACTTGTTGCCTCTGTCCTTACCCTTATTGGGGGCTCTTGCCTTTGTATCCTGGCAGCAACCTCATCGGGTTGCCTATTTGGTGAAGTCGTTGGCCCTTGTCTTTGGCCCAGCGTTTGTCGTATCAGGGTGGTGGTACGTCCGCAATTGGGTATTGTATGGAGACCCAGTAGGCTGGAGTGCCATGGCTTTGCTCAATCCGGGCACGGTGCTCAAGTCTCCGCAGCCTCTGATTAGCTATTCGCTCCTCCGCACTATAGCTGAGACCTTCTGGATATCGTTCGGAGAGTTGGGAGGGACGCGCGCCTCTCCCTTCGTTTATCTCGTTATTTGGCTGTGGTTGGCGTTGTCCTTTGGGGGGCTGCTGGTGCTCTTGCTTCGGCGGCGAGTATCGACCGATGTCCCGGACTCCTCTGCTAGAGCCAGCTTGGCGCTTCTGGCGGTGGCCCTTGGCGTCGGAGCCCTGCTTCTCCTGCGCTTCTCCCAAAGCTTTGTGGGAGCTCACGGTCGCTATCTTTATCCGATGGCAGGCCCGGCGGCCATTTTGACTGCCTTGGGGCTAACCCAATATCGCTGCGCTGTAGGAAGATGGCTCCTCCCCGGATTTATAGCCTTTTTGTTCATCTTGGCCATAGCCAGCCCCCGACTTTACATCGCTCCTCTGGCGGTCAACCCAGAGGTGGTAAGCGAGGAGGCTCTAAGGGCGGAGGCTCTAAGGGCGGAGGCTCAGCCGGTGGATGCCTTATTTGATGGTGGTGCCAGACTGGTAGGCTATCGTCTGGATAACCCCTGGGTGATGCCTGGTGGAGAGGTGAGGGTCACCCTCTATTGGCAAGCTGTAAGCGACATTACCACCAATTGGACCATTTACGTTCACGTCTTGGATCCTGAGGGCACCCTTCGCGGACAACATGACGCGATACCTCTGGGGGGGCATTATCCGACCCTCTTCTGGCGTCGGGGACAGATTTGGAAAGAAACCCGCACTATCCCTTTGGAGTCGGAAGCGCCCCCAGGGGGGTATCAGCTAGAGGTGGGGCTTTATGACTATTCTATCTGGGGGACTAGTAGGGAGCTGCACGCCTCCGTTACTGCCCACGGTGAAACCTGGGCCGGAGGCCTCCTTCTTGGCCAGCTACGGGTTCTCGGCTCGCCAATTCCAGCAGCACCTCAGTATATTACCGCTATTTCCTTCCAAGATGGTATCCAATTAGCGGGTTGGGATTGGGGGGATAGCGCAGTGACTCTCTATTGGCGGGCCTCTGAAACTATCAGCCGCTCGTACACTGTTTTTGTCCACTTCATGGATGCCCAAGGCGAGCGAGTCGCCCAGCACGATGGCATCCCCAGTCAAGGCTTTCTGCCGACAACTTTCTGGTACCCTGGGGAAACAGCCGCTGACGAGCACCGGGTTATTGCGCCCAGAGGAGTCTACACGTTACAGGTTGGGTTGTACCTGCTCCAGACGGGGGAAAGACTGAAAGTAGTTGATGAAACGGGGACAGTTGTCGATGATAAAGCTATCCTGGGGACGATAGCGGTGCCTTAAAGCTATGCCCAACCGGGACGTTATTCTCCTCCACGGGACTGATCAGCGTAATAGTGGTGGAGGCTTACGTCGTACTTAACGTTATTGAGGACCACCCCCAAGAGGTTGGCGTTCACTTTGTCGAGAAGGGCCTTGGCCTTTTGAGCCAGCTCCCGCCGTGTCCGACCTGCCCTGATGACCATAATGACGCCATCTACTTTAGTGGCCAATAC
>JACQTR010000118.1 GCA_016210705.1 Chloroflexota bacterium
GATAACTCCAATCAGCCTAGCCAGAGCCGCTCCCCTGGGCACTAAAGTTTATCTAAGGGCTCAGGTCAGCGCACCGCCTAACCTTATGGGAGCTAGGAGCATGTACGTACAGGATGAAAGCGGAGGCTTGCGGGTCTATGTACAACACGGTGACTTCCCCGACCTGAGCCTAGGGGATTGGGCACTCCTCACTGGCGATATGATAGAACAACGTGGGGAGCAGGTTATAAGGATTTTCGCCGCCTACGATGCAATACTACTCAGCTCGGGGGCGCCTCCCCCTCCTTGGTCCATAGCCACCACAAAAGTGGGAGAGGAAAACGAAGGTCGGCTGGTAATAGTGGAAGGTCTTATTGAGAGCAAAAGCGGGGCTTATATCTATGTCAATGATGGCAGTGGCCTGGCTCGAATTTATGTGCGGGAGGCCACCAACATAGATACCGAGCCTTGGGTAAAGGGAGACGACATCCAAATAGTGGGCATAGTCAGCCAATGGGATAGTCAGCCGCCCTATGATGTGGGCTATCGCCTTATGCCACGCTTCCCCCAGGACCTACAACCACTCTCGCCACCGACTCTGGTTATCTCTATCCCCACCCCTGTCTCATCTCCTTTACCCCAAACCCTACCTCAAACTGGTGAGGGTTGGCCGGTGCTTACTGCTTTAGGATTAGGAGCTTTGGCTTTGGAACTGGGACTAGGATTGAAAATATGGGCCAGGGGGCGAAGATTTTGAAAACAAAGCTGCCTACCGCCCTCCTTGGCTTGCTTCTTATGGGGCTTAGCTTGGCCTCCTTGGGCTTCGGCCCTCCCAAGCTGGTGGACTCGGCCACTGGTGACAACCCTATATATCAACAACAACTAAGGTTGCTGAGTCAAGGGACCCCCCCAACGGTAGAAGCACGGGCCCAACTGATAATAGATGTGGCCACAGGTAAGGTGGCCTGGGGCAGGAACATCCATCAGCGCCTGGCTCCTGCCAGCACCACCAAAATAATGACCGCCATAGTAGCCATGGAGAAGGGCAACCTCAACGACCGAATAGTCATAAAGCCCAAACACATGATCGAGGGTTCCTCTATGGGGTTGCAGCCCGGAGACGTGGTCACCCTAGAGGATCTTTTGTGGGGATTGCTCTTGCCTTCGGGGAACGACGCTGCCCTGGCCATAGCCGACCTAGTAGGGGGCTCGACGCCCAATTTCGTTAAAATGATGAACGATAAAGCGTTGGAGTTGGGACTGGAAGATACCCATTTCACTACCCCCCACGGCCTGGATGAGCCCGGTCATTATAGCAGCGCTTACGATCTGGCGGTGATGAGCCGCTATGCCCTTAAAAAGCCCCTCTTCGCCCGCATTGTAGCCACCAGCCACCAAGTAGTGCAGGCCAACCGTACCTTTAACTTGGAGAACGCCAATCAGCTTCTGGAAGGGAAAAACTCCCTTCCTGGGGTCAATGGCATCAAAACAGGCCTCACTGATGACGCCGGCGATTGCCTAGTGGCCTCGGTTACTCGCAACAGCCACCAAGTCATAGTGGTAGTAATGGGAACCCCAGCGCGGGGGCCAGCGGCCACCCGTCTTATTAACTTCGCTTTTGAGCAATTTACATGGGTACCTTTAAGGCCACCCCTCTTTTCACAATGGCTAGAAGGGGATGGCAAAGCCTGGGATCTGACCTTGGGACAATCTTGGGAGGAGATGGTACCCTTGTGGCAAAGATTCAGCCCCAGGCTGGCTGTTAACCTCCGCCGTAGCAATGGCTTGGACCCTTCGCTTCCTTGGGGAATGGCCAGTTATTTTATCGGCGATTCTAAGATAGCGGAACTAGCCCTCTTCCCCAAAATCACCCAACATTAGCTTGTTCTGGGTAGGGTGGTAGGTTATAATGGGCCAGCCGAGGAGGGGTTTTGGCCAGACCATCAATTATTGCCATAGATGGGCCAGTGGCAGCAGGAAAAAGTGCTATAGGCAGCCTATTAGCCCAGAAGTTGGGCTATCGTTTTTTGGACACAGGGGTTATGTACCGAGCCCTTACCTGGACGGCTCTGGAGCGGCGCGTAAATATGGAAGACGAGATGGCCCTTAGTCAATTGGCTGAAGAGGTGAAAATTTGCCTTCAGCCAGAGGGGGGTTCTTTGTCTTATTCCGTTTTCATCGATAGTAAAGACGTCACCGCGGAGATCCGCCAAGAAAAGGTGGAGGCCCAGGTCTCCTTGGTTAGCCGGGTAGCGGGAGTACGCCGGGCAATGGTAGCCCAGCAGCAAGCTATGGCACAAGGGGGAAAGTTGGTCATGGCAGGGCGAGATATTGGTACGGTGGTTTTGCCCCAAGCCGACCTAAAAATTTATCTGGTGGCCTCGGCAGAGGAAAGGGCCCGCCGCCGCCATCGGGAGCTCGAAGCCAGAGGTGAAAATGCTCACTACCAAGATATACTCGCCGAGGTAAAGAGGCGAGATAAAATGGATAGCGAACGGTCTATTTCCCCCCTTCGGCCCGCTGC
>JACQTR010000127.1 GCA_016210705.1 Chloroflexota bacterium
ATACTTTTGCGTGGCCAAGAGCAGCCAGGAGAACGATTTTTATCATCGGTGAATCCTTTGGTGCTAGCCAATGCAGAGGATCTACAACAGGCGATAGAGGAAAAATTGAAGAGCGTTGGAGTGGCACAGAGGGCGCGAAATAGGGCAATGGCCATGGTGGCATTAGCTGGTGGCTGCCTACAGGCGATGCAAGAACTGGAGGCTATGATTGGCAGCTCAGGCCCTCGGCTAGAGGAGTTGCGGAATATGCTGATAGCCACAGAGCGAATCGGCTGGTGGATAGGCGAGCTGTATCCATGGCTTCATACGTTTGCCACTGTGCTTGTTGATACCGAGCCAGACAGCGGCGAAAGCGACTAATTTTACACTTCAAGAGAGGCATAACCAGCCGGCAAGGTACAGGGTTGGAACACCTACGACGCCATGGGTAACCGGCTGACCAAGAACACTACTAGCTACACCTACGATAACGGTGACCGGATGACAGCGGCCGGAGGCGTGAGCTATACTTGCTACAACAACGGCAACCAGACCGCGAGCGGTAGCGATACCTTTAGCTGGGACTACGAAAATAGGCTGACGAGAGCAACGGTATCTGGCAGTAGCGCTACGTATGCCTACCGGGGAGACAGTTTAAGGCACTCCAAGACGGTGAGTGGCAATACCACCACCTATACCTGGGATGTTAATTCTAGCCTGCCTGTCATCCTCCAGGACGGCACCTTTACCTACGTCTATGGCCACGGCCTGATTAGCCAGACTGACTCGGCAGGTGTCCAGAGTTACTTCCTGGGCAATGGCTTGGAGAGCACTGAGGCGCTGACCGATGGCAGCGGTAATGTGATAGCTACCTACAAGTATGACGTGTTTGGGGCAGTAATAAGCAGTAGTGGCTCAGGGTCAAGCGAGTACACGTTTACCGGCCAGCAGGATGATGCCACTTTAGGTTACACTTATCTCAGAGCGCGATATTATGATCCCGCGATAGGACGTTTCGTAAGCAAAGACGCCTTACCACTCATTAACCGCTATACCTACGTAGAGAACAATGTAAACTCAATCGACCCTACCGGTCTGTTTTGTGAGAAATCCAATAAACTGGCTTAGTTGCCTCGGAAATGGAATAGAGTGGCTTCTAAATGCTACAACAGAGCCGGTATACGCTCCCGGTTTGGAGGGAGAGCTCGGGGATCTAGCGAGCCTTGAGGCTCAGGTCGATGCGTGTGGTACTGGAAGGCTTGTCCCCGCAATGGAGACTGGCATGGATGTGGCCATGTTATTAGGGATATTCATTCCCGGAGAAGGACAAATTGGTGCCGCGAGCAAGGCCCCTCGTATTGCTGACATTTTACGCGGTTTCTCTAAGCACGGAATAGATCAGGTCATTTCCAGAGGTGTTCGGCCTTACGAGATACTTGACACGTTACGAAACCCTTTAAGAGTAGTCGCCAGAAGGGGGGATGTTATTCGCTACATAGTCCGTTGGGCGGAATTGAGGATAAACAGTGCAGGCAAGATAGTAACAGCGATTCGTTTTAAAGCGCCAACTGCGCCATAGGGAGTGTCACATGGCTACACTACACGGCAAAGCCCGTGAAATCCAGTTAATGCTCAGACCATTCAGATTATCTGATGAAGAGCAACCAACTTGGCTGTCGACGCAACTTGAGGTCAAAAAAGGAGTGGGGACCATACTATCCGAAATGCTTAGTCTTACAAGGGAAGATTTGAACGAACTGCGAGCTGGGCTTACTGATCTTTCAACAGGCAGTCGTACCGATTTTGAGATTACTAGTACAGACGCCGATCTTATCTTATATGCACAAGCTATGGCATTGCCTGGGGATATTGCGATAGGATTTTGGTTTGGACAGCCCTATGACCTCATGCGAGGTTATCGTTTTGTTGTTTCGTCTCGTGACCTTAGGCAATTTGCGGATGACCTATTATATGACGAGCTACTGGTCAGCCCCCCAGGCAGACTCCCGTAAGCACCTTCCCCGGCAGCAAGGTCGTCGCCTACCAGTACGATGCCGCCGGAAATCGTACCCGCATCACCTATCCCGATGGTAAGACGGTGGACTACGTCTACGATGATGCCAACCGCATGAGCACCGTCACCGACTGGCTGACCAAAGCCACCGGCTACACCTACGATGATGCCGGAAGGCTCACTGCCACCGCTTTCCCCACCGGGGTTACCGAGTCCCGCACCTACAACGAGGCCGATCAGCTGGCGACTATCGTGGCGACAAAGGGCGGCAACACCCTCACCAGCTTCACCTACACCCTAGATAACGCCGGGATTAGGACAGCCCTCCAGGACCCGACGGGAACTGAGTCCTACACCTACGACAACCTTTACCGTCTCACCGGGGTGACCTACCCCGACACCACAACCCAGTCTTACACCTACGACGCCGTGGGTAACCGGCTGACCAAGAACACTACCAGCTACACCTACGACAACGGGGATAGGATGACGGCAGTTGGTGTGGTGAGCTATAGTTACGATAATAATGGCAATCAGACCGCGAGGGGCTCCGACACCTTCGCCTGGGACTACGAAAATAGGATGAGCGGGGCTACGGTGAGTGGGACCAGTGCCACCTATGTATACCGCGGCGATGGCCTCAGGCACTCGAAAACCGTCGGTGGTAACACCACCACCTACACCTGGGATGTAAGCAGTGAGTTGCCGGTTATCCTCCAAGACGGCACCTACACCTATGTGTATGGCCACGGCCTCATAAGCCAGACGGATGGGTCGGGAGTGCAGAACTATTTCCTGGCGAATGGCTTGGGTAGCACGGAAGCGCTAACTGATGGCTCAGGAAACGTGATAGCTACGTACAAATATGATGTCTTCGGGGCGGTAAGAAGCAGCAGCGGAAGTGGCTCTACAGAGTACAAGTTCACCGGCCAGCAGGAAGACGCCACGTTGGCTTACTACTACCTGCGGGCCCGGTACTATGACCCGGCCATAGGGCGGTTCCCCAGCAAAGACCTTGTCCCTGCGCCACCACAAAGACCCCAAGCTCTCAATGACTATGCGTACGTGGGAAATGATCCAACAAATCTTGTAGATCCCAGCGGACTGTGGTGTCCCAAGAACTTGAGGGACTGCATCCCATCCCCTTATAGGCAGGCTGCCCGGGTAATTGGAAACACGCTTGGTAAACTCAGTACTCCTGTACAACTCGCGGACCTTTTGCCGTGGGGTGCTATACCAGGAGCCAATATCCTGGTTTCTCCCGTAAGCTGGTCCCTGGACTTTGCAGCGTTCGGCTTCGGTACGTATGATGTATGGTCTTCTCCTTGCCTTGTAAAAGAAAAGGGTGCTTTGACCTTTTTTGTATTTTTGAATCTCGGTGCAGGAGTAGGTGGGCATCTTCTTTCTGACCTCACGACCGAAAGCATCGTCGGCCCACCTATTATCGCAGGGTGGACTTCCATAACTGAATCAGCTTTATATTATTCAGTTTCAAGTGCCATTTCTAGGTGCGAAAAGTGCGAGATAAAGTAGACCAGTTAAGGCAGCATTGCGAGAGTCTTCTTGAGCCAGGCGAGGAAATCAAGCTGGCCGCTGAGGCAACGTGTAAACTTGGGCTGTTAACTCAGCTCGGCTTGGGTCGGGCCTTCCTTACAGATCGAAGGATGCTGTTTCTGCGGCGAAGAATGCCGTTTGGGATAGATCGCCTGTTCTTTTGGATCCCCGACATGGTAACCATTACGCTCTCGGAGATCGATGATGTTCGTATGGTGGAGGGCTTGAACAAAGCATTTCTAGTGATTAGAGTGGGCGCTCAGTCTTATGCGCTGCGGCTTGGCACAAGCTCCTTTATGATGCTAATGCTCCGTCATAATCCCGAGACTACGAGATATTGGCTGGATACTATCCAAAATGCCCGAGGAGGTCTGCCCAGGCCTTTTACCAAAACGACGACTACCATTGAAAGACGCACTGGAAGGATAGCGGGCATCGTGATCATTGCCCTTACCCTTGCTTTGCTTCCTTTATGGGTAATATCGCTCTCGCTGAGTGAAATGTCGACGAAAGATCTTGTAGTGGTGGCCATCCCCACCGTTTCTGGCTTGACCATAGGTCTCCTACTGGTTTGGGCTTCGCGAGGTAATAAATGACCCTATGGACGCAGGTCGTCTTGTAGGACCGGACTAATAGGTACGTGCATGGCTCCTCTGCTTGACGCCTAGGGATAGGTTCGGCGCATAAGCCTATTCTCTCACCGGACGACCGGCACCACCAGCTACACCTACGATAACGGCGACCGCATGACTGCCGCTGGTGTAGTGAGCTACGCTTACGACAACAATGGCAACCAGACTGCACGGGGCAGCGATAGCTTCAACTGGGATTATGAGAACCGGCTTAGCGGAGCAACTGTGGGAGGACCTAGCGCCACCTACGTCTACCGCGGCGATGGC
>JACQTR010000129.1 GCA_016210705.1 Chloroflexota bacterium
ACAAATAAGAATTATTGTGTTATAGTGCACATGAGTCCAGACCTGGAGTAGTATGACAGGCTGAGTAGGCGGAGACGTCGCCAGAAAATAGCTAAAATGAAAGATGAGTTCATCGCCTTGGTATCTCATGAGCTTCGGACGCCGCTGAGCGTAATCATGGTAGCTATCAAAGCTGCCCAAAGCAAAGGCGTAAATACTGAAGAAGCCCATGAACTTTTGGAGGAGGCGGAACACAGCGCTGAGTCGCTGGCTAGAATACTTGACAATCTGATTGAGTTATCACGATACGACGCCCAGCGCTTATCTCTTACCTGGGATTCTCTGGATATCACTCAGGTGATAAGGCAGGTTGTGGCGAAGGAGCAAGCCTACCTAAAGGATCACAAAATCGCCCTCGATATTGCAGAAAGGTTGCCATCAATTGAGGCTGACCTGGTGAGGCTACAGCAAGTAATTCGTAACCTTCTGGATAACGCATCTAAGCATTCTACCCAGGGTACCGAGTTACGTATTTCAGCCAGGCAACAAAACCAGTCTCTTCTGATAGGCGTTAGCGACCAGGGAAAGGGTATAGCCAAGGCTGATCAGGACAAGTTGTTTCAGCCGTTTCAGCTGGTGGGAGAAGCCATAGTGGGCAAAGGTTTAGGGCTTGGGTTACTGGTTTGTCAGAGATTGGTGGAGGCGCATGGCGGCCAATTCTGGGTGGAGTCTAATCTGGGCAAGGGTTCTACATTCTGGTTTACACTACCTTTAGCCCGTTAGAGCAAGCCAGATGAGGAATCGCCTCTAGATAGCTTCTCATGAGGTTTGGTCGGAATTGCCCAGAAGTATCTCTATTTGCCGCATAAGCTGATCAGGGTCGAACGGCTTAGCAATTGAATCGCTCGCACCCCGTTTCATAGCTAATTGGATGATGTCTGGCATGCCAGTAAAAACGATTATCGGCACCCGCGAGAAGGTACGCACCCTTTCCAGTACGTCCATTCCACTCACGCCGGGCATTAACAAATCTAGAAGCACAAGATCTGGCTGCTGTGTTCGTACAAGGTCAACTGCTTCAGTGCCGCTGGTGGTAGTTACGACCTCATAGCCATGGAGTCGCAGCTTCATGCGGAGAACTTTTCCTATAGCCGGTTCGTCGTCAACAACTAGTATTCTTTGATTCATATGCGTAATAGTTATTGTATGCTTCTCATCTGTAGTGTCAAGCCAAATGTACTGCTAAAATTACGTAAGGTCTCTGCGCTTCTTGTATCTGTATGCTTAGAAGGTCCTCAAGCTTTTACTTTAACTCATGTTCAGCTTGCGGCACCTTCGAAGAACTTTTGGGGGCCATACACGCATAGTCGATCCAGAGTTGCTGGCGAGACACCCATTTCTTTAAGCCAAGGTAAGACCACGTTCTTAAAATACAGATATCCGTGGGGATTATATTGTTCCCTTGCCGCCTGAGCTTGTTCCCAACCCTCCCCAGCGATGTGAACTATCACCCAGTCATGGGAAGGCAGTAACCGGTCAGCGTATCCGGCTTCCATTAAGGCTCGCATTGTTCTCGTTCGCTCTATCGGGGTGACCCCTCCACCTGGATAGCGATCCAGCCCTAAATAGCATCCCTTCTCCAAAAGTTTAGTTAGATATGCCACATCGGTAGTATCATTAGAGTGATCCATCTTCACTCGGGCAAGGTTTACCCCTTCTTCTTCGAGTACCCGGAGTTGTTGTTCTCCCACCCTACCCGGTGAATATGAATGGAGCGTGACAGGAACTCCGGTCTCCAGGTGGGCCCTGGCCACCCCGCGTAGAACCCTTTCCTCCATTGACGTTACCCCCCCAGCGTCGCTGGCTGCTTTGATAATCCCAGCCTTAATATTTGTCCCCGAGATACCCTCTTTAATTTCTCGCACAAATATTTGGGCGAATTGGTTGGCGGAAAGCCCTTGAAAAAAACGAGGTATGTCTAACCACCAACCGGTGCAAGCGATGATGTTGACCCCACTCCTGCGGGAGGCCTCAGCCATTACCTCCACGTCTCGGCCGAGGTCAGGGGTAGTGGCATCAACGATGGTATCCACTCCACCCTGCTTCGCTCGAATTAGCTCGGCTACAATACGATCCATAAAGTTACTGCCTAAAAGCTCGGGGAAATCTCGAGGTATGCCAGCCGAGGCCGCCAGAAGGTGTTCATGCATAAGAGTGAAACCCAATTGGGAGGAATCCACGGCTCCCAGGACAGTGTTGATAGCGGTCATCTCGATTCTCCTTTTAAATAGGACCTATTGTTATTATTTCAGGGTCGAAACTTTACCAATGTTCGTAGCGCACCAATTCGGTTAAGGGTTTGCGCTTTTTGGGCCTAGGTTGGTCGGCGGGATAGCCCAGGGGTGTGAAGGCAATGGGTTCTACTTCCGGGGGTAAGCCCAGCACCTCTCGAGCCGCCGATGCATCCAGCGCTCCAATCCAGCAGGTGCCCAGCCCTAGCTCGGTAGCCGCCAAAATAAGGTGGTCCATAGCAATGGCCACATCTACATCACAATAGTTTTTTCCATCGCGACGAACCCAGGCTTGGTCGCGAAGCCCGCAGACACAAATAACTAACGGCGCCTCCACGAACCAGGGTCTGCCATATATTCGCCCCAGCTCTTCCTCTTGGCCTGCGGTGTGGATTACCAGGAATTGAAATGGCTGACGGTTGGCAGCGGTGGGGGCTTGAGAGGCCGCCTCCAGAATATACTGTAGTTTTTTGTCTTCCACGGGGTCGGGAAGGTATGACCGCACGCTGTATCGCTTCTTAATCAATGATAAGAGCTTCATTTTTATCCCCTTTTAGAAATAGACTTTGCTCCGGAACGGTCATAAGCCCCCGTCCAGGGCTCCCGGCCCTTTGCCTCAGGGCCATATATTGATTTTGGTAACAAGGCATATTGTTTCAGATTTCAGGCGTTATTGCAATAAGTTGGGAAATCCCTGTCCCTCGATCATGCTGTTCGGTGCTTCTCTTTACCACTTCTTTAGGGTTTGGTATTATGTTCAAAATGATGCACTCATGTAGCTGGGAGTGTAATCCTTCGCCGTTTCGCCCTTGCTTAGCAGGTTGACGTACGCCCCTCGTTTTTGGCTTCCCTTTGTAGTTATTGCGCTGACGGCGCTGGCTATAGGCTTTTTGACAGTGCCGAACGCCGCCCTAGACGACTCTTATATCACCTACCGTTACGCTCTCAATCTGCTCGAAGGCCATAGCTTTGTATTCAATCCTGGTGATCATACGTTGACCACTACGGCCGGGGGATATGCCTTGCTCCTTTCGGTGCTGGGCTTCATCTTTGGCCATGACTTCCCTACCATAAGCAATTTGCTAAGCGTGTTTTCTATACTGTTGGGTGGGCTATTTATTTACGGTATTGCCGCTTCTAGCTCTCACCGCGTCGCTGGTCTTGTGGGAGCGGTCCTTTTTCAGGCTTCACCTCTGGTGTTGGAATCGGTGGGGATGGAAACCGCGACTTACATGGCCGCATTACTGGGTGGGCTCTATGCCTTCAAAATAGGCCGACCTATGGCCGGAGGCATTGCCCTGGGCGCTGCCTTTACCCTTCGTCCCGATGCTGTAATTCCCGTTGCTATAGTGTTTGCTTTCCATATCTTCCATACTCGCCGTATTCCCTGGGCTCCGGCATTGGCGGCAGCGGCAGTATCAGTGCCTTATTTACTTTTTTTAATGATCCTATTTGGCTCGCCTTTTCCTGTAACTCTGGCGGCCAAGGCGGCCCAACAGGGCCTTGGTTTCCCCAGTTTCATAAGTGGCGGCCTCAGTGCCTTCACCGAGTACGCAAGGGTATCGCCCTTCTTTTGGCTGTTTTTATTATTTATCGCCGCCGGGATGGTGCAAATACCCAAAAATAGATGGGCCTGGCCTTTGGTGCTCTGGGCTGTAGTGCACTCCGTGGCCTACTTTCTTCTAAATGTTACATTTTACCGATGGTACTATGTACCGCTCATGCCCGCGGTAGGGCTGCTTATTGGACTGGGTTTCGAGCTTGGGTTGAATATGTTTAGACAGGCAACCGCATCGTGGTCTCGAAGTTGGGCCCGTTATGGGGTGGCTGCCGCGCTGGGTCTGGCGGCAGTGTCACCCTTCGTAGCCGAAGGTACTTGGATGAGGCATATGATGCTCGGCTTCCCCGATGCCCGCGAGCGCTATTACTGTGAAGCAGGCCGCTGGCTACAGGATAACACGGACCCCAAGGCTACGGTAGGAGTGGCTGAAGTCGGCATTATGGGCTACTACTCCGAGCGCAATATGGTGGACTTCCTGGGACTAACTTCTCGCAAGACGGCCCGAGCCCTGGAACACGACGACATTTTCTGGCCCATCGCCCATTTCCAGCCAGACTACCTGGTGTTCACCGGAGAATACCCCTTATGGAATTATCCTATCTACAGCGACAAATGGTTCAACTACACATACAAACTGGCGACACATATAGACTTGTCGGTAAGTAAGGAGTCCCTAGAACGATTCCCCAGTGGGCCCACGAAGCAAGGGCCCTTCGTCATCTACCAACGCTCGCGTCCACAGCTGAATGCCCTGGAGGAATTTCGACCTCTTCAAGGCGATTTTGAAGGGCGATTGCGGCTAGAGGGTTTCGGCATCACAGCCCACGATATTCTGCCTGGCGACTACGCCGCTGTTTCTTTGACATGGAACATTACATCCCCTCTAGCGGAACCGCTAGACGTGTTCGTACATGCGGTCAACGAACGAGGTATCGTCGTGGCCCAAGCCGATGTGACCGTTAATAGCCCCAAATGGCCCCTTCACCACCAGGTTCAGCATTATGCCTTTATGCGCGTGCCGTTGGATACCCCTCCGGGAAACTATCGCCTCGTGGCTGGACTTGCCAAGTTGCCAACCGGAGAACGCCTAAAGGTGGTTGATGACGGTGTATCGATAGGCACGTCTGTCGACGTTGGCGGTCTAAAAGTCTTGCCAGCGCCCGAGCCAGCTTCAATAGATGTCTTTGACTTACCCCAGCGCAGCGACTATTCGGCAGGTGGGGTTAGGTTGCTGGGCTGGAAATTGCTCGACCAGCCACAGGCGGGCAAAGGATTCCGCCTTCGCTTTACTTTCCAAAAGATGGATCAGGTAAGCAATGGCCTAGCTGTGGTCATACGAGCGCGGGATGGTGACGGCAATCTGCTGGCAGAAGGCGGGACACCCTTGGCAACAGAGTACTATCCTATTACAGCATGGCGTCCAGGTGAGGCGATAGCCTCTTGGTTGGACATTTTAGTTCCTGCAAACGCTCCACCAAAGATGTACCTGAGCGCTACCCTGGTAGATAGAGCCACAGGCCTGGGGTACCCAGAGGCATCTTTAGGCGAAGTATCAGTAGAAAGACCATAGCCAGCCGCTTTGCATTCTCGTCAAACCTTGCGCTAACAGCCGACCATCTTTTATCGGTGCTGGTGCTCTGTTTCTTGTTTGGCCACCTCCACCGTCCTGATCAAGTTCTGAACAGCTTCATCAAGGCTCATGTTTTCAAGCTTGGCGCTTTTCTCCAGATGCTCTATGGTGAGGTAGTCTGGATTGCCATGGGTGTCATGAGGACTCAAACAACCACAAGTGAGACACATGGAAAACCTCCTTTGTGTTGCGTTGGGCGTTCTAACTTATTTAATTGGCCCCTTTATTTTACCGTGATTGTAACCTTGGTAACTATAGCGGGATCCAAAGGGGTGTGGTCGTTGTTTACCAACTGGACGGCCAAAGTATGCGTTCCGGGTTTTACATTGGGCCAGGTGTAGGAGCTTTCTGCTATAGCGTGATAAGTTCCTTCGGCGCTAACGGCAGGCTTACCTGACGTAGTAGGAACAGGATCGACATCCAAGTAGAAATGCACATGGCCCTCGCCTTGGTAGTTTGGCCCTCCTACTTGACCGAACTTAAAGTTGGATAATTTAATAGAAACCTTAACATCGCCAGCAGATACAGAGGAGCCCTCTTTCGGAGCAGTGATCTCAATGCTAGGTTTACCCTCTTCGCCTTCTCCGCACGCGGTTGCAAGAATCGCCATCAAGCTGATGACAGTCCCTATTATAAGAACCACCCATCGTTTGCTGATGCCGTTCATGAGAGAAATCCTCCTTTCGGTAACTTCGAGCTGGGTTTGAACATTGCTAGGTTTCTACCATACGATCCTCCTTTAGAAAACTAACAAGATTGAGTAGAGGATTATGATAGGACTTCTTCTTGGGAACTTGAGCCGTGCTAGGTGGACTGTTACCGTCTGGGAACTGGTTTGAGTGGCTCTGGGATACTACTATGTTCCCTGCAAAATGTCAAGCCTTTTAATAGAAACAGCAGGAAAGACGGGGAATTGCCAGTTTTAGGTAGCTAAAGGATGTTGCCGCAGCACCCGGATTAAGCCCTTAGCCAAGGAGCGAGTCATGCCAACAAAGGTTATCAGCCAAACCGATAAAGCTACGTAAATGAAATAGCGGGGGATAACATTCAGAAATTGCAAATCCATTGCGCTGGCCATTTGGAATGTGGAAACGGTATACATACCTAAAGGGAAGACTGCTCCCCAATATAATGGGTCGTAGGCCAAAGGAAACCTCTTATAAACGTGTCGCCAGATGGCCAAGATGCCAAGCATAGGAATCCACCAGGTCCCTGTTGCCCAATAGAAGACAGTGAAACCTTTAAGGAAAGGTAGGAGGGAGTTCAGGAAGGGAGCATGCGGAGTATTTATTATCAATGCAGCTCCGGCCAGCGTAGATATAGCCATGGCACCCATGTTGATCCAATAGGGAGGTGCAAGGTCACTGGGCAGGAACTTGAAAAAAGTGTAACGATAGAAAATGAGGGAAATCATCCAGATGTAGAGCATACCACCCCACAACCACATAGACAAAGCCACATAGTTTACCTCGAGTCGAAAGGGCTGTTCCCAGTGCGCAGCTAAAAGTGTACTTAGTACTGCTATTGACTGGGTAGCCACGACAGCAAGCAGCCATGCCCCGGTGATTCCTTCAGCAAGAGGTGGCTTATCTTCTTTTATGGTAAAAGCAGCAAAAATCAGATAGGTCAGGAAAACCCAAAGGGCGATTCCCAGGGCCCATAGAAGTGCCGCCACCTGGTAATCGCCGGATATTATTATGAATTGGCTACCAAGCACACATGTGCCAGCCACTTTAGTGAAAAAGCCCGGGCCGCGTTGATGGTCTATCAAGTCCCTTGTGAAAAAGCGAGGGTACCAAATAAAACGGAAAATGGTCAAGAGCCAAAGGATGGGGTAGGCTGCAATGTTTAACCAGAATAATCCGACCGCGATGAACCTCATCCCTTGTAGGTCGGCGGCGATGGAAACGATTCCGGTCGCCATCACTAGGGCAAAATAAGAGGGCGATAGATCTTTGACCGCTGTTCTTACGACAGCCGAGAGCAAGTTTATTCTTCTATTGGTATGATGCTAAAGGTATGATGCTCATTCATACATAGTATATCACTTGGCTAAAATTAATGCGTTGGCATCCTTTGGTATGGTACTTTTCTAACCGTCTCCTCTACAGCCTCGCTGATTTGGGAAGGGGTTTCCCTTCCCTCCATTCTTCGGATGACCAGATGCATCCAGACCAGAGAGGCCAGAGCCACAAGGGCGAGAAAAATCCAGGTAACGCTCCATATACCCGTGAGCCTAAGCAAGTAGCCAAAGATAATGGGGCTGAAAAATCCTCCTAAGGCACCCAAGACCCCGACGAGGCCACCCACCACGCCCACGCTTGTCGGAAAATAATCTGCGACATGTTTGAAAACCGCCGCCGTACCTATCCCTAGCAAGATGCCAAAGATAAAAATGAGCCCAGTAAAGATCCATATATTGGCCTGAAAATAAACGTGGGTGTTGCCACGCGCAATAAGCTGCCCCTTTTCCACTACGTCACCTACTTCGACCAAAGGCTCCTGGAAAGATGAAACGATGGGGAAAACAAGCAGGAGTTCTCGTCTGTCGTTATGAAGCCCTCTGATATTCTCTACCTGACGTAACTTATACTGTTGGTCATCTAATACGATTTCACCCGAAGAGACCGCGGTTACCATTCCAGCCTTCTTAGCTGAAACACCATCTCCAGGCAATGAAACCTCCATTCGGGGTATCAGAAGAAGAACCAAACAGACAAGTCCAGCGCCTAGCACAATGTACATAAGAACCCGGGCACCCCATTTGTCCGCTAACCATCCCCCCAAGGCTCGTATTAGGCCGGCTGGCAGGCTAAAAAAAGCGGCGATAAAACCGGCCGTGGTAACGCTCATGGCGTACACATTCACATAATAAGGTATAAGCCACATGGACAAACCCACAAACCCGCCAAAAGCGAAAAAGTAATACAAGCCGAATCGCCAGACCCGAGGATTTTTGAGAGGAGCGAGACGCTGCGAAAAGGTACGCTTTAAACCTTGTTCCGCTGTTTTGCCAGGTGCCAATAAGAAAAAGAGGACAGCAATGAACGTTAAAGCGAGGGCATATATTTTGGGGAGGGCCCGCCACCCATCCAGATTGGCACCTTGATCGGTAACTATGTTTAAGATTACGGGTGCCCCCATGCTGGTCATTGCTGCCCCTATGTTGCCCATGCCAAAGAGGCCTAGGGCTGTGCCCTGACGTTCTCTCTTAAACCATAGAGATACATAAGCTACACCCACAGCAAAGGAAGCGCCACTAAGCCCGAAACCCAAACCCAACAAAAGGAATTCAGAATATGTAGAAGCATAACTTACCAAATACATCGGCACCGCGGCAGCTATCATCACCAGCGGGAAAGTGATGCGGCCCCCGTACCTGTCGGTAAGCATACCCACAGGAAGGCGCAAAACCGCTCCAGTGAGCACCGGAATGCCGATAAGCCATCCCATCTCTGCCATATCCCAATGGAAAACGCCTTTATCCACCAGGAAAGTAACAAGCACACCGTTCATCAACCAGGCGGCGAAGCACACTGTAAAGGCTAGAACACTCATCACCAGAGCTCGAAGTGGGCGAGTATCAGCCATGGGAATGCGCCTCCTTATTATGTTTGAGTTGTGGAACTATTGTCTGCTGGCGCGCGCCCGTCGGTTCCAGATTACCACTTGATAGGGTCGCCATAGATAAGTGATGGGAAAGGTAACTAGGTGCACTAAGCGGGTAAAGGGGAAAAGGGCGATGATAAGAAAGCCGCCTAGCATATGGCTTTTCACCGCCCAGGGTAGTG
>JACQTR010000006.1 GCA_016210705.1 Chloroflexota bacterium
AGTTCAAAAAGGCTTGCAAAAAGTAAGCCCTCATGATGGAATAAACCTTAACTAGGGCAGCGAGCCAGAAGCCTCGTCCTCTTTGGAACTGCTTTTAGCGCGGTAGGGCCAAAACTCCTTGAGAACCCCTACCCCTCGGGAGAGGTAGTCCTGAAGTTGGGCTACCTCCCGAGCCATAGCGGCACCGAAATATGAATTATACTCACCCATGCGACGAAACTTATCGTAGCGGGCCTTAATTAGCTTCGTTACGGGAATGGCCTGAACTTCCACCAGCTCTTGTAGCAAATAGTCCCTAATCAATCGGGCGGCTTCAGCAGGATCGGTGTGGGCACCCCCTTGAGGTTCGGGAATAATGGTATCTACTACACCCAATTGGTGGCAATCGTGTGCGGTAAGCTTTAAAGCTGGAGCCACCGCCTCTGCTTTGGTGGCATCTCGATAGAGGACAGCCGCCGCGCCCTCTGGAGATATAACAGAATAAATGGCGTTTTCCTGTATCAGGATGCGATCGGCCACTCCTAGGGCCAAAGCCCCCTCGCTGCCCCCCTCACCGATGATAACCGATATGATGGGGACAGGCAGATTGGACATAAGGGCCAACGAGGTGGCAATGGCGTGGCCTAATCCTCCCTCTTCGGCTTCCAAGCCGGGGTAAGCCCCAGGGGTATCGATAAAGGTGACCAGGGGCAGTCGAAATTTAGCGGCGAGCTTCATGGCCCGCTGGGCCTTGCGAAAGCCCTGGGGCAATATTCGTCCCTCCCTTTCGCCTTGACCCCATACTTGGCCTACGAACACTACTCCCTGTCCGCTCAAATCCCCCACACCACAAATTATTGCCTCATCATCCCCAGAGACCCGGTCACCTCGAAGCTCTACGAAGTAGGTACAGATATGGGTGATATAATCCCAGGCGATGGGCCGCCTAGGGTGACGCGCTAACTGCACTGCCTGCCACGCCGATTCCCCGGGTCGCTCCGGAGGCATGTAACGCCCCTCCTTCTGCTTTGGGATCAGGTGATAAGGGGAAGAAAAAAGGTTCAAAAGGCGGGATAAGACCTCCCGAAGCCGAGGGCGAGGTACTATAGCATCCACCAATCCCAGACGAAGGTGAGACTCGGCGCTATGAGCTCCCTCCGGTAAGGGCTTTCCTACCATTTTCTCCATTACCCTTAATGGAGCGAAGCCCACCAAAGCGCGGGGCTCAGCTAGAATGATATCCCCCAAATTGGCGAAACTGGCGTACACACCGCCGGTTGTAGGGTTAGCGAACACAGAAATGAAGGGCAGCCCCGCAGCATGTAGGCGCTGGGCAGCCGCTGCCGTTTTAGCCATTTGCATCAGGGAAAGCACCCCCTCTTGTACTCGAACCCCCCCGCTGGCCACCACCACGATCAGGGGTAGCTTTTTTTTGATTGCCAGTTCGAAAGTTAGAGCCATTTTTTCTCCTACCACACAGCCCATGCTCCCCCCCAAAAACCCAAAATCCACGGCGGCGATAACCACTTGGTGGCCCTCAATCCGAGCCATACCGGTGAGGACGGCATCAGAGAGACCGGTTCGCCTCTGAGCTTCGAAAAGGCGTTTACGGTAGGAGATTCTCTCCGCAAAAGAGAGAGGATCCAAAGATACCAGGAAACGGTTAGTCTCTTTGAAACTGCCAGGGTCAATCAGCAGGTCTATCCGCTGGCGGGCCGAAAGACTGAAGGAGAAATTACATTGAGGACAGATGCGGTATTGCGAATATTCCTCCGAAGTAGAAAGGTCAGCGCCACAAAAGAGGCAATTTTTAAGTTGTTCTTCTTCTTCGCCCCGACGATGGCCGCTAAAATAAGCCAGGAGATCAACCAGGTTCTTCATCATCTCTTCCCGCTAGAACTGGGCGCGATTTGCCACCCTCCTCAGGAGCACCAACTATACCCTCTGTCTCCAACTGTTCCATGAGGCGAGCTGCCCGCGGATACCCTACGTGCAAGCGCCGTTGCAATAGTGAAGTAGATATGTGGCTGTGCTCGGTGGCTAGTGTCTTAGCCGCATCAAAAAGTGTGTCGCCTGACTCATGAATCTCCTCTTCTCCCTCCAGAGGCTCGGCGAAGCGATCTCGCGACTGGGCGAGATAACTTTCACCCCAGCGCAGCTTTTGCCAAAAACCTACAACTCTATCAATTTCGCCATCAGATACAAAGACCCCTTGCAGTCGTTTGGGTTTGGCAGCATCGGTGGGCAGATAAAGCATATCTCCTCTTCCCAAGAGCTTCTCAGCTCCCCCCATATCGAGGATGGTCCGGGAGTCCACTTGGGATGTTACTGCAAAGCTAATCCGAGTAGGGAAATTGGCCTTAATTAAGCCGGTAACCACGTCCACTGAGGGGCGTTGGGTGGCGACTACCAAGTGGATTCCAGTAGCTCGAGCTAGTTGCGCCAGGCGACAGATAGTGCGTTCGACCTCGTAGGGGGCAACCATCATCAAATCAGCTAGCTCATCGATCACTACCACTAAATAGGGTAGGGTTTCGCCAGCTTTGGGATTTCGGTTGTAGGCCTCGATGTTGCGGGCAGCCGCGGCGGCAAATTTGCGATAGCGTTCGTCCATCTCCCGAGCCACCCTTCGCAGTACCTCCACCACCTTCTCCAGGTCTACCACTACCGGGGATAGGAGGTGTGGAACGTTCTGGAAGGCCACCAGCTCTACGCGCTTAGGATCGACCATAATAAATTGAACCTCTTCAGGAGTAGCATGCATCATGAGACAAGTGATTATGGAGTTGATGCAAACGCTCTTGCCACTCCCCGTGGCTCCCGCGATAAGGAGGTGGGGCATTTTAGCCAGATCCCCTACCACTGCCTCCCCGGCGCCGCTTTTACCTAACGCCAAAGCCAGCTTGGACTTGGCCTTAAGTTTTTGGAAGGGGATGGTCTCCACAACACTGCGCAGGGTCACTAGGCCCGCGGTAGAGTTGGGAACCTCAATGCCGATAACAGGCTTTCCTGGTACTGGGGCCTCGATCCTAACGGAGGGAGCAGCCAAGGCCAAAGCTAAATCATTGGCCAAAGAGGTTATGCGTTCTACCTTAACCCTAGTGCGGGATATTTCTTCCTGGCGTAAAATAGGATTGCCGTTTTTGTCTAGTTTCGCCCGCCCCTCGGCATCTCTTTCTTTTACCCGGCGATAGCGGTGGTCCCAGCCCGGCTCCACAGCAAATTGGGTCACCGCTGGGCCTGGGTTTATTTGAACCACATTAGCCTCTACTCCGTAGCTGGCTAAGGCCTCCTCTATTAGCTTTGCCCGTTCCTCGATTTCAGTTGGACCCAATTCCAATTCTGGGGCCATCTCCAAAAGTTCGGTAGAAGGGAAAGTCCAACGGCTACCAGCCAAAGGCGTATCTACAGTCCCAGGCTCTCCCTCGGTCTCTTCGCTCAGAGGAGCTGCCTTAGCTATTAGCGGCTTCGTAGCATTATCGGTAGCAAAGGTAGGTCTATCAACCTCGCGGTGTGCTGGCTCCTGCACCGCCAAAAGCCGTTGTCTCTCAGCCCTAGCTGCCACCCTTGCCCTCCAGCGCCGATAGGCTTGCGTAAGGCCAGCGGCTATCAAAACCGTAACCCGCTTCGCCAGACGGGGCATCAGAAGAACCCAACCTGCTAAGGCTAAGGCAATGAGTCGGAAAAAGCCCAAAATATCGTGGGCTCCCTTTATAGCCTGACCCAAATCACCTCCCGCTGTCTCCTGCGAAAGAAGAACGCCCCCCACCGTTAACTGGGGCCGAAAATAGGCCAAAATTCCAAAAAATACTAAGCCCCAAATCAATACACCGAGCCACTGCCGCCAATGCCCCCAGCTAACTAGCCGGCGGCGCTGCCACAGGCGCCAACCGACAGCGCCCAGAGCCAGAATTATCCAGGCCAGGCCCAAACCCAAGGTTCTGATGAGACCCTGACCAAAACGAGTCAAAACATCGGCCAATATGGGTGCCATCCAAACCAGGCCGCCAAAAGATAGACCAAGGAGAATAGCCCCCAATCCACGTCTCCACTGAAGCCTAGGGAGTCTCCTCTTAGCCCTTCGGCGTTGGGGGATCCGCTCCTTAGTTTTAGGCATATCCTACACTTCCATAGCCACTGGCAAGATCATTGGCCGCCGCCGCGTTTGCTGATACAAGAACTTGGCTAAAGTATCCTTAACCTTGGCGTGAACAAACCCCCACTCCGCAAGATGCTCCGCTCCGTGATCCAGGGTCCTGACAATTAGTTCCCGAGCTTGCTCCATCAATTCCTCAGCTTCCTCAGCCTCTACAAACCCTCGGGAAACTAGATCAGGTTGGCCGACGATCTTCCCTGTCTGTTTGTCGATGGCGATAATCACCACCATGATGCCATCCTGAGCCAGGAGCCTCCGATCCCGCAATACCACCCCCTCACCACCTTCCACCCTTAGCCCATCTACGTAAACATAGCTGGAGGGAACCCTCCCCACCACTCTGCCATCGCTTTTGTCCAGCTCCAATATCTCTCCATTCTCCAACACGAAGGTATGGCTTTCTGGGATACCCAAGGACTGAGCCAACCGTGCGTGAAGGGCCAAATGACGATACTCGCCATGCATAGGCACAAAGAAGCTGGGCCTAACCAGGCTAATCAACATCTTTAGTTCCTCCTGGCTGGCGTGCCCGTGGACGTGGACGGGGGCTATTTTATCATACAGAACCCGCGCGCCTTGCATAAAGAGGTTATCAATGGTACGGCTGATGAGTCCCTCATTGCCAGGAATGGCTGAGGCAGAGATCACAATTGTGTCATTGGGCAAAACCTGAAGTTGGCGATGATCACGATTGGCCATTCGAACCAATACGGAGGTAGGTTCTCCTTGAGTACCAGTGGTAACTATGGCGGTTCGTTCTAGAGGAATGGTCCGTAACTCATTCATTTTGGCCAAAACTCCGACTGGGGGCTGGAGGTAGCCTAGCTCCAAAGCCATGTGGACATTTTCCACCATGCTACGTCCGCTGATAAATACTTTACGTTGGTGCTTAGCAGCGGCATCGATGACCTGTTGTATTCGAGAGATCAGCGAGGCAAAAGTGGCCACAATAACTCTACCTGGGGCTTCGGCCATGATTCGATCTAAGGCTTCGCCCACCACTCTCTCCGAGAGAGTGTAACCAGGCGATTCTACATAAGTTGAGTCAGAAAACAGGAGAAGAACCCCTTGAGCCCCAATCTGGGCCAATTTATTAAAATCCGTGGGCTTACCGTCCACAGGGGTGTGATCTACCTTAAAATCGCCAGTGTGGACCACTATGCCCAAGGGAGTATGGATAGCCAGGCCTACAGCGTCAGGGATACTGTGGTTTACTCTAAAAAACTCCACATGAAACTGGCCAAGGGTAATCTCGTCCCCCGGCTGAACGATGTTTAGATTGGCCTCCGAGAGAAGTTTGTGCTCTTTGAGTTTGACCGAGATAAGACCGTTAGCTAGCCGAGTGGAATAGACGGGCACATTCAGCCTAGGCAATATATAGGGTAGAGCGCCGATGTGGTCCTCGTGGCCATGAGTGATAAGTATGGCCCGTATTTTATGATGGTTATCCAAAAGATAAGAAATATCGGGGATGACTAAATCTACCCCCAACATCTCCTCCTCCGGGAACATTAGGCCCGCATCAACGACAACGATGTCGTTCCCATATTCCAGGGCCAACATATTCTTGCCGATCTCTCCCCATCCCCCCAGAGGGATCACTCTCAGCTTAGTCACATAACCTTCTTAAAACATGCTCAGTTGTTGAGGCTCTTCCTTTGTATCGGGCACTTTGTCTAGTTTAGCCAATAGGGCTGGTATCTTACGCATGTCCTCTTCGATAGTTCGGCGCAGACTTTGTTGATGGAGGGCGGCCGCTGGATGATACATGGCAAAGCAGATTGCCCCATCTTTTTTCCTCGCCGTGCCATGAACTTTACTAATGGTCTCGCCGGGGAAGAATCGCGTCATAGAGTAGCGTCCTAGAGTAACAATTACTTTTGGCTTGATGATGTCCAGTTGACAATCCAGATATTTGCTACAAGCGGCGATCTCACCAGGTAAAGGGTCACGATTACCTGGTGGCCGGCACTTGACAACGTTGGTGATGAAGACCTCATTTCGTCTCAAGCCTATGGAAGCCAATAACTGCTCCAAGAATTGGCCCGCTGGTCCCACAAAAGGTCGTCCTTGTTGATCTTCATGCCATCCAGGGGCCTCGCCTATAAAAAAAAGAGACACCTTTTCCGGGCCTTCTCCAGGCACAGCTATGGTGCGGGATTGGGAAAGGTGGCAATCGGGGCAAACCAGGATCCTCTTGTTTAGTTCATCCAGCGCTGACACCGTTTGACCTCCGGTCATTTCCCCCAGGCCATAGCACTACCTAGAACTAGAAGCAATCCCCCAAAGATTTTAGTTAAAACCGGGGCATCCACTTTGTCCGCAACAGTAGCTCCTACCCAGCCGAAAATCATGGCACTGGGAGCCATCCATAAAGCTACTCCCAACCTAACATTATTCTGCCGAAGGTGGGTTATTGCGCCCACTAAAGCTAAAACCGGAATAACAGCCAAAGACACTCCTTGAGCGGTATGTTGATCTTGCCCGAGTAGTAAAACCATTCCTGGAATCATCACGACCCCACCTCCTACACCCAACATTCCCCCCAATATTCCAGCCACCAGACCTAATACCAAGGCGGTAAATAAATGCATCCTAAATTGATCCTATAAGCATACGTAGAGCAACTATTATTACAAAGACCCCAAAGCCTCGTCGCAGCGTTTTGGAGGGGACTTTCATCATAACTTTGGCACCAATTATCACCCCCAAAACACTTCCCAAAGCTAACTGGCCCGCCAAAGTCCAATGCACATAGCCCTGACCAGCGTAGGTCAGGGCTGCTACTAGAGCCAGAAGAATCATGGCCGTCAAAGATGTTCCATGGGCCTGGTGCTGGCTCAAGCCTAGGTAACCCACCATCAGGGGAACCATAATGATACCACCACCTACCCCCATCAGCCCTCCTAGCATACCTGCCCCTGCCCCCACGGCCAAAGCTACCACAGTCTGGCGACCGTTCAAACCAGCAATTCCGCGTACTTCTTGTGGGCAATGATAGCATAGCCTTTAGGGCAAGTCAATGAAGGAAGTGGAAACTAGTGGGTGATGGCACTGTCGGGGTGGGTAACGGGACGTTGTTGACCGCGCCAGGCCAACTTAGATAGCCAAATGCCTAGCTCATATAGGGCAATGAGAGGGACTGATACCAGGGTTTGGTTCACTGGGTCGAAGGTGGGTGTTATGATACCCCCCAAAACAAAAGCGCCTACCACAGCATAGCGACGGTAGCGGGATAGCAACCTTGGGTTTAGGATCCTGATCTTTGATAAAAAAAACATGACAACGGGAAGCTCAAATACAATGCCGATCCAGAAAAGAAGGCGAACCACCACTGATATATAATTACCTATCTTGATCTGGGGGCTCGCTATGTCGTTACCGAAAGTGAGGAGGAATTTGAGAGCGGGAGGAAGCAGAACAAAATAGCCAAAGGCGGCGCCAACAAAGAAAGATATTAGCGTCCCTGGCAGCAGAGCATAGAGATAGCGTTTCTCTTTGGAGGTAAGGGCTGGAGATATGTACATTACAATCTCATATAAAAGCACCGGCAAAGCCAAAACGACGCCGCTATACAGAGATACCTTTACATAAGTACCGAAGTACTCCGTTACCTCGGTGTATATGAGGGGAACGTCTGGCGCGGGACGGATAAGAAGTCGAAAAATATGCTCAGCGAAGAAGAAAGAGATTCCAGTTGTGATAATGAGGGCTATAACTACCCTAATTAGACGCTGTCTTAACTCTTCCAGATGCTCAATAATGGTAAGCCTTTTATCTGGGTTCACGTTTTGGTAATGTCCCCGGGGCTTTTCTCACTATCGTCATTACTCGAAGCAATTTTTGCCTGATCGCTTTTAGGTGGCGCCGCTCTCGCTTCAGTAATGTCCCGAGTGATATCTCTAGTTAGTTCTGTGGTAGCCTTGCGAAACTCTCGTACGGCTCTCCCGATGCCAGCTCCAATCTCGGGCAACTTGCCCGGCCCGAAAACGATAAGGGCTATTATCAAGATCACCAGCACTTCCACAGGGCCTAATCCAAAGACATCCATCTGCTAATCACCGCCTTTATTTATCTTCTATTCCCCGTTCCTTGATATAGTCCACAGCGTTCTGGACGGTGATAATCTTCTCCGCATCCTCATCGGGTATCTCCAGAGGGGTTGTTCCGTCACCGAATTCCTCTTCCAAAGCCATTATCAATTCCACCAAATCTAGAGAATCGGCATTGAGATCCTCTACAAAGGACGCGCCAGATACCACCTCCGTCTCATCGACGCCTAATTGCTCCACTACAATCGACTTTACCCGCTCGAAAACTGTTGCCATCTACGTATCACCCCCTTTCTTTGTGTCAGTAATTTGGGCACTGATGTTTCCGAGAACACCATTGATGAAGCGATAAGAGCTATCACTACCGAAGGCCTTGGCCAGTTCCACAGCCTCATTGATGGCTGCCTTCAGAGGCACTTTTTGGTTAAACATAAGCTCGTAGAGAGCCAACCTCAAGATGCTGCGGTCGATGGTTGCCAGTTGCTCCACAGGCCAAAGGGGGGCAGAATCTTGAATAGCCTTGTCGATCTGGCTGCGGTGCTCCATTACTCCCGACACCAAGTGACGAGCGAAGCTGGCCACATCCTCTGGCGTATCCCTTTCCTCTATGAGCCGTTCCAATACGCTCTCAGGAGCATGGCTCACCGCATCGACCTCAAAAAGGGCCTGTAGAGCTATCATCCGTCCTTGGCGCCGTCGGCTGGCCACCATTAACCTCCAACAATAATTATACCCTAAGCCATTACCATCCCGCCATCTATGTTAAGAACTTGGCCGGTGATGTAGGCAGCTTCCTCAGAGCTCAGAAAGGCTACAGTGGCAGCAACATCCTCAGGGGAACCGAAATAACCAAAAGGGATTTGCTTGAGTAGCTCCTGGCGCTGAGCCTCACTGAGACTTTGGGTCATCTCCGTTTTGATGAAGCCCGGGGCAATGGCGTTAACGGTTATGCCCCGAGAGGCCACCTCGCGGGCAGTGGCCCGAGTCAAACCGATGAGTCCAGCTTTGGCAGCGGCATAATTGGCCTGACCGGCGTTTCCTATTATCCCCACCACACTAGCGATGTTAACGATGCGTCCCCAACGCTGGCGAATCATGGGCCTTAGAACCGCTTTTGTACAGAGAAAAGCCCCCTTAAGATTAGTAGCCAGCACCTCGTCCCAATCGCCCTCAGATAGGCGCAAAATAAGACCATCACGGGTTATGCCAGCGTTGTTTACTAAAATATCTATCTTCCCATAGCTGGTTAAGGCCGTCTCCACCAACTTAGCGACTTCCTGAGGCTGGCTTATATCGGTGGCTTGGACAAGACCTTCGCCATCCCGTGCCTTGATGGCCGCCATCACCTCAGCCGCAGCCGTGGCATTACTTCGATAGTTTACCACCACCTTGGCCCCCCGCTCCGCAAGCTTCAACACCACCGCTCGGCCAATCCCTCGGGAGCCACCGGTAACTATAGCTACCTTAGAAGATAAGTTCCTTTTATCGTCCAAAGGTTTATTCCTCAGGCTCTATCTTATCTAAATCTTACAATATGAAAAAAGTCCGAAAACCACACTAGCCTGAGGAGGACACATCTCCGATATTTGCCACTTGAACCTGATTATTAATGCGGCGGATAAGTCCTGACAAAACCCGCCCAGGTCCGACCTCAAGGAAAGTGGTCACGCCAGCCTCGACCATGTATTCCACAGACCTCTGCCATTGAACACAACTGCAAATCTGAGTTAAGAGCTCCGCCTTGACCTCTTCGGCAGTGGTTACCGGCTGCCCCGTGCTGTTAGCCACTATGGGTATAAAAGGATGACGAAGACTCATTCGGAATAAAGCCTTGGCCATACCCTCCCTAGCAGGCCCCATGAGCGAGGAGTGGAAGGCAGCGCTCACTTCCAAGGGAATGGCATGACGAGCCCCCCGAGCCCGAGCTAGATCTACCGCCCGGGCTAACGCCTCGCGGGAACCGCTGATAACAATCTGCTGCGCCGAGTTGAGGTTAGCGATCTCAGCCCCAGTCTCTTGGCACACCTCTTCCACCGTAGCCTCGTCCAGACCGATGAGGGCGGCCATGCCCCCTCGTGCTATGCTCCCTGCCTCTTCCATCAAACGCCCTCTCTCCCTAACCAACCTTAGGGCGTCGCCAAACTCCAAGACCCCAGCTGCCACCAGAGCTGTGTATTCCCCTAAACTGTGACCAGCCACAAAGTGAGGATGAAAAGCCTCCGCAGGATTAGCCTCTTTGGCAGTTCTCAAATAGGCTAGGCTAACAGTGAAAATAGCTGGTTGGGCATTGATGGTTCGCTTCAACTCCTCTTCCGGCCCTTGAAAACAAAGGCGGGAGAGTGGAAAGTCCAATATCGCATCGGCCTCTCGAAAGATAGCCCGAGCGGGAGGGGAACTCTCATATAGAGCTGATCCCATACCTACTTCTTGTGAGCCTTGCCCTGGGAACACCAAGGCCAATCTTGGTTTTTTAGCGTCCATAAGGTACTACCTCTTTGGCCATAGTAGCTAGATGTCCCAAAAGGATCTCGGCTTCAGCCACAATATCCTCGATGATATCCCGCACCGACTTTATATCTTTAATTAAGCCAGCGATCTGACCCGCCATGAGAGAGCCATTCTCCATATCCCCTTCGATAGCCCCCAAACGCAATTTTCCTGTGCCAAATTGTTCCAATTCTTCAGGGGTGGCCCCAACCTTTTCCATAGCCATGAATTGACGCGTCATCCTATTTTCTAAAGCCCGCACCGGGTGACCTGTAGAATGACCAGAGGCCACGGTGGCCCGATCCCGAGCCTCTAATATTCTGGCCTTAAAATTGGGATGAGCGATACATTCTTCGGCGCAGACAAAGCGGGTGCCCATCTGCACTCCTTGAGCCCCTAAGGCGAGCGCTGCCACTAGCCCTCGACCATCAGCGATACCCCCAGCGGCTACCACAGGTAGGCTTGTTGCATCTACCACCTGAGGAACCAAAGCCATGGTAGTAGTATCTCCTATGTGTCCTCCGGATTCCATGCCCTCGGCCACCAACCCATCTGCTCCCAATCGCTCCAAACGTCGTGCCAATGCCACCGCCGAAACCAGCGGCAACATCTTGATTCCCACCATCTTAAATTGAGGTATTAGCGTTCCAGGATTGCCTGCACCTGTGGTGACCACAGGTACCCACTCTTTCAAAACTACCTCAATAACCTCATGGGCATAGGGGGAGAGAAGCATTATGTTCACGCCAAAGGGTTTTTCGGTGAGTTCTTTCATTTTGCGGATCTGGCCTTGTACCCAGTCGCCAGTGGCGTTGCCAGCCCCGATTATTCCCAGCCCCCCGGCATTGGACACTGCCGCCGCTAACTCGTAGGTACCCAGCCAGGCCATTCCGCCTTGAATAATAGGGTACTTAATATCCAAGAGATCGCAGAGAGCCGTCCTCACCGTCAGGCTTTTCCCCTTTTGGCCTTTTCCATGTTTAGGACCTCCCTACCCCCGTAGCTGCCACAGACAGGGCAGACTCGGTGGGAGGGCTTGAGACTATGACATTGAGAACAGCGAACCAACGTGGTTAAAGTAGCCCTAAGGTGACTTCGCCTCTCCCCTTGACGGGCTTTGGCATATTTTCTTTTTGGTAGCGGTGGCATAAAAAGCTCCTTAATTATTTACTTATCAGACCGTTGCCGGGTTCGACGACGAAGCTCTTGGTAATGAGGAAGTAGGGGTGCACCCACAGGACCCCTGGTTGAGGTTATGCCCACAATAAGGACAAAGCCCTAGACAATCAGGGCGGCAAAGGGGATTCATGGGCGTGTTCAACAAGATCAGTTGGCGTACCACCTCCGTCAAGTCCAGAACATGATGGGCATCGATGATAAGGTCACTAGTCTTCTCTTCGGTCACTGCTTCGCCACTGACCATATCGGTGCTAGGGAAATACTCCTCCTGAAATTCCAAACTGAGGGGGTATTCAAAGCGATCTAAACAGCGCCCACATTCCATAGAAAGAGTGGTTTTTAGCCTTCCTCTAACCAAAATGCTACGATGCGTACGCAGAAATTCTACTTCGCCGTCAATGGCAGGCGTTAGTTCGGTTTTTTCCGCTGCCAACTCATAGCGACGAGTTTCGCCTACGGATTCTTTAAGAAGTTGGGCTACATTGAACCGCATCGAATCCCTTCAACCCGGGTTACCCATTATAGGCAGTGCCTTTTTCATGTGTCAAGCAAAACCATTTCAATTCAGGTATTATGGCTTTAGCTCCTTTGCCGCTCCATTTTGAGCAGCCAACTCCTCGGGAGAGGCGCTGTATTTATCAAAAGCCTCTCTGAGATGAGAGACCTCGTAATGGGCGTATATCTTCTTGGTGGTTTCAGGAGAGGCATGACCCAATATATCCTGAACCTCTGAGAGCTTCGCTCCTTTGTTTAACATAACACTAGCTTTTGAATGACGAAAAGCGTGGGGAGTGGCCCTTACCCCCGCTAGACCAGCGAAGTATTTAACTATTCTCCACACAGATTGAGGCGAGAGACGATAATTGCTGCCACCAGCTTTGGGTTTTCCACGGGCTTTATCATGCCGGATAAATAGGGGAGTGTAGCTATCCCTCCTTTGCTCCAAGTATTCCCGTATGGCCATTAGTGTGTCACCATCGAAGAAAACTACGCGCTCCTTATTACCTTTGCCCGTTATTATGGCTTGCATAGCCCGACCATCCTCTATGTCTTCTCGGTTTAGGCGGGAAACCTCTTCTCGACGCATACCCGTGCAGTAAAGGGTCTGGATTACAGCTTTGTCTCTCAGCAATTCCAACCGTTTCTTTTCGTTGCTCCGATTAAGGGGAGTTATATCAACTGACTTGACATAAAGTACTAGTAAGGGAAGTCTTTTGTCCACTCGGGGGGTCTTATAACCAGCTTTGCTCATTATTTGGTGCAGGCCCTCTCGTATCACCTCAAAGGAAGTCCCTCTAGGGCCTACGTTGTGCCTACCTAAATAACTAAAAAAAGCTCTGGCTCCGGCTATATAGGTAGTTATGGTAGATCGGACTTCAGGGCCATAATTTTTTACTAACCAAATATAAAAAGACTCCAAAATGTCGGGAGGTAGGTCACTCGTTTTAACCTTGGTTGGGTGAAGCCCGCGATAATCTAAATAATCAACAAAACGGTTGAGGGCAGACCGGTAAGTAACGAGAGTCTTAGTGGATTTGCCCCGTAGGCTATCTTCAAAAGAGGGGATGACCTCTGCTATCGTGGGAGAGGTATTAATCATTTTAAAAATCTATGCTAGATATAATAATGATTATATCTAGCATAGATGGAGTCCACTGTCAAGGGCCTTAGCAGGCTTTTTTAATAACGATGGTTCCAGTTACGAAAACGCTCGACTAGCACATCACGTAGGAGACGCCAATAGCGACTGGTTTTAAACTGGCGCCAAGAAACTGAACCTGCCCAGACCAAGAGAAAAATGACAAAAAATACCAACAAGCGCCCCACTGAGGGAATCACAAACCGCGCCACATAGGCGATGATCGAAAAGATTAGTGCGCCAATAATTAGTTGGCTTATCGAGGCCTCCCACCAAGCCTGTGAAAGAACCCTGGCCAGCCTTTGCCTTCGATCTCTTTTCGCTTTGGCTGATGGCTCTTTTGGCGAGGATTCCTCCAGCCGCTTCAATAGCTCCTCGATCTCCCGCTCATATCTACTAGCCATCACCCTCATCTCAAACCGGTTAAAGTGTATATCCCTTGTCTGGTTCAATGATAACAAAGGTCTAAGCTAGGGTCAATAGACTGAAGAACGCCAGAGGGCTAGTTTAGGGGCTATTTATTGCCTTCAGCACCAATATGTGGGAGACTGTTGTTGATGGAAACAAGCAATTCATGCGCTATTTGGCGAATACTGGCCGCTACAAGAGAGTTGTCGGGGGGCCGTATTTCCCCGTTAACCTGTACCCGCCATCCTTGAGAGTGGAAACGAGTAAGTCTGGCATACTGTTCATCAAGTTGAGGATCTACATGGGCTCCTCCCACCTGGTTAGCCATCGCCAGTATTAGGTCCTTGCGGCTGAAAACCACACTGAGCCTGTCCTTTATGACTATCTCGTTCCACCATTCACTGAAAGACACGGTAGTTGGCTGTATCGAATCTGGCGGGCCACTAACCCTAGGGACATAAGTTACTTTGCCCCCTGATTTATCCGATGGAGTGTTCGTGAAAGGTTCCTCCTCCCCAAAGAGTTTAAATGTCACCGATGCAGTACCTTGTACCCGCATCATTACTAACCCTTGATGAGGCGCAAGATTCTGAGGATGCAAAGGGTGAGTGGTGTTGTGCATTTTAAGCTTATCTTTCATCTTTATCAAATGCAGCAAAGACTTCGACCCTTTTGTGTCGTGAACTAGAACCCGTATGGTTGTAGCTAGGCGTTTAGCCTCGCCCTCAAATCCATTATCGAACGAGCTAGCAGATGCTCGTAAGAACTCCAGTTGTTCATTTTAGGTGAGCCTTCAATTCTTGGCCGGTTTGGGAGTACTTTGCCATCTATTTTGTCTATACTAATAAAACCTATAAATATGTTATGTCAATAATAGTCGTGGCCGAGTTAATCGAGCCACCGGAGAACGCCGATAACCCTACCCTGAACCTCTACTTCATCGGGATCAAGGTAAAGGGGTGACATCTGGATATTAGCTGGCTGGAGACGGATTCGTCCCCCCTCTCGATAGATGCGCTTCAGGGTGACCTCGTTCTCCTTTTTAAGCCAAGCGGCCACCATATCGCCATCATTGGCTGTGGCCGCCGCCTGCATTAAAACGACATCCCCGTCATTTATGTAAGCATCCACCATAGAAGTGCCCTTAACCTTTAAAGCAAAGACTTCTTCTCTTCCTTTGATCATCTCCTCTGCTACCTCCAGGGCCTCGGCACTGGCCTCAAGATGCCATGTATCGGGTGTGGGGACCGGGATGGGTTCCCCAGCGGCGATGTAGCCAGCAACAGGTACCCTTACCGTAGCTGTCCGCCGTTCCCTTTCGCCAATATCGATCCCGCGAGATACCTCACGATCGCGCCGAAGGTAGCCCATTCTTTCTAAGACCTTAAGGTTATAATCTACCACCGAGGTAGAACTGATGCCGCAGGCCCGCTGGATATCGCGGACGGTGGGCGGATAGCCTTTCTTATTCAAAAAATCCCTAAGGGCCTCTAATATCTGGTACTGCCGGGGAGTTAGGTTTTTCAAAGGGGCCTCCAATCGAACGTGTGTTCTGTTAATGACACTATCACAACCATCCTGGGCCTGTCAATCCCTTGATTATTCGAGTATTATAATGATATATATAGGGCCTAATCCAAGGCATAGCCCTTGGGGTGAGTTATTATGAACCACGAAGATGTCTTATTAACGGTGAAAGACCTCCACACCCATTTTTTTACCCGCCAGGGGGTAGTTAAAGCGGTAAATGGGGTTTCCTTCACCTTGCGCCCTCACAGTATCTTGGGCATCGTGGGTGAGAGCGGCAGTGGCAAAACGGTAACTGCCCTTTCTCTTTTACGCTTGGTTCCCTACCCAGGAAAAATAGTCCGCGGTGAGGTAGTTTTCGCTGGTCAGGACCTGCTGACCTTAGATAAGGAGGCCCTACGACGTATCCGAGGTAAAGAGATCGCTTTGATCTTCCAGGACGCTGCCTCCAGCCTCAACCCGATAATGTCTATCGGTCCCCAAATCGAGGAGATGATCGCTGCTCATCTGTCGCTCTCCAAAAAAGAAACCAAAAAGTGGGTTATTGCTGTCCTTCGCCAGATGGGTATACCAGCACCGGAACGAGCCGCCACTCAGTACCCCTTCCAACTGAGCGGCGGCATGAACCAACGGGTGATGATCGCCATAGCAACCCTTTTGAATCCCAAAATTATCATAGCCGATGAGCCCACCTCTGCCTTGGACGCCACCCTTCAGGCCCAGATCCTGTACCATCTGAGAGAGCTCAAAGAGGCTGGGCAATCCTCTATAATCCTCATCACCCACGATCTGGGGATAATCGCCCAGATGGCCGATGAAGTAGGGGTTATGTACGCGGGTACGCTGATCGAGTCGGCCACCGCCAGTCAGCTCCTCAAAACCCCTACTCATCCTTACACCTGGGCTCTTCTTCGCTCTCTACCACGCTTGGACTCAGATGAGTCCCTACGGCCTATAAGGGGCTCGCCTCCCAATCCCCTCGAGATCTCTGAAAAATGCGCCTTCATACCCCGTTGCCATAAGGCCCGTAATGAATGCCGTCTCAATCCACGACCACCCCTCCAAGAAATTGCCCCTCATCATTGGGTGGCCTGTTACAACCCGGTGAGATATGACTGGGACTAACTAAATCCCACCACCAAGAGATCTAGTGCCATCTCCTCCCGGTATATTCCCCTTTTTATTGCTAGATCAATCTCCAGCAATCGATGATGGATGGCCATTAACGACTCCATGGAATAAAGACGGGCTTGCTCCATGGTTCGAGCCAGAGCATAGTCAGAAGCCAGCTCCAGCCGACTCCCAATCTCCGACTTAGGTAAACCCTTGCGGATTAGCTCCTTGGCCTCCATGGCCAGCCGTAGTTGGCGCGCGATTATGGCTAAGAGATGAGACGCGGTGTCTCCCTCTAACAATAGCTGATGGAGGTGCTGCAGTGCCACTTGGCGACGTTGTGCCATAAGGGCGTCCACCATTGCAAAGACATTAGCTTCCCGGGCGTAGCTAACCAACCGGCGCACAGCCTCATCATCGATTTGGCCATCGAGGGAATAAAGGCACAACTTTTCGATTTCTTGGGCCATTAGCCCTAAATTGCTCCCAATGGCTTCTTCCAATAGATCTACCGCTGCTAGAGTTATGCTACCCCCCAGTCGGCTTACTTGGCTCCCTATCCAACGGCGCAGTGCTTCTTTCCTGAGGGGACGAAACTCCCGTACTTGGGCCACAGAGGTCAATTCCTTGAGCAAAGGATTGTTCCTAGACAGCTTACCATCGACCATCACTAATGCTGTGGTAGTAGTCATCTGACATATATACTCTTTCAAATTGCTCCAAGGGGACTTTTCTCCTTCCCCGGGAGACAGACGACGCCCCCCCTGAGCTTGTCGAAGGGCCTGCCTTTGGGATTCGTAGCGAGCCAAAAGGCCTTCCACCACTACCAACCGTGACGGCGCCAGAAAAGGCAGCGAATCGCAGGCGTTGGTAAGTTGTTCCCAGGTCAAATGCTGACCGTCTAAAATAGTGGTGTTAAGGGACAAAAACTCTTCATCACCAAGACCCTGCTTGATTTCCCGAAGAGCCCCGTCTCTAGAAAAGGTATCTTCGCCAAAGAGGATGTAAAACAGTTCTACTCCCCTACCCTCTCTTAAACCAGAACATATCTAAATCACTTGTTTTATATTATGTCAACTTAATAATAACAATCATTGTGGTCGCCAGGCAAAGGTATTGCGCAAGGGCCCTATCTGGATAGCACCGCTGCCATCTATTTTAGCGACCCATAGGGTTGGCGGATTTCCGCCTACTACATAAGCTATCATGGTGAAGTCCGATGAGAATCTCATATGAAGACTAGGTAGCGTTGCTAATGTGGTCAGCCCAGTACCATTGCTTTGCGCCCGGTAGACAGCCATTTTAGGTAATTTGGCATCAGCCCAGTATATATGCGAGCTGTCAGGGGAGAAAGCTACGTGACTAGAAGGGATGCGTTCGCTGGGGTAGCTTATGGTGGAGTCCACTATAGGTGTAACGGTAAGAGTGGCGAAATCTAGAATGCTTAGACGAAGACCGGCTTCACCGAACCCAGATATAAAGACGGCGCTCTGGCTATCCAGAGACATCCAGAACTGAATGCCGTTATCAAACTGTGCCAACCTCGCCAACTGCCCGCTGGCCAAATCCAACAGGGAGGCCTCATAGCGAATACCCATACCGTCTCCCTCTCGGTATTGAGAAGCCACCAGTATCGCCTTGCCATCCAATACCCAGGCCAGGGCTCGATCGATGCCGATGCCGAGGGTTCTCGTTGTCCCCGTGTTTACGTCATAGATGACCACCTTGCCCCGCTCAGCATTGTAGGCCAAGGATGAGCCATCGGGCGACCATACAATGTCACCTTCCACGCCATCTAACGATGCTATAGCGTTGCCCTCAGCATCAGCCACGTAATATCGGGCAGTAATCTCCGTCGCTGTTCCGCGGAGTACACTGTAGGCCAAATAATGGCCAGTGGGCGACCAAGCAAAGCTTCCCATAAACTCGGTCTCCTTCAAAATGCGGCCATTTATGTCAACGACCACCATCACATTGTTAAGGGAGGGTTCTGGTCTAGGCAAAGGTTTATCCGGATTTACGCCGCGGCACACCAGCCTGTCGCCTCTCGGTGACCAGCTCAAAAACGTTGCGTAAGGACATCGCTCGCTGTCGATAAGTTTCTTTTTGCCGCTGCCATCGGCATTGATGATCCAGATACTACCCTCTCCATCGGCATAAGCAAGCTGGTTGAGGGATCCCTCCTTAGCAGGTGTGGCTTCGGGCTTGGGCTTCATAACAGCTGTTTGAGTTGGCGTCGGAGCTATGCGGGCACCATCCTTAGTCGGTCGGCAAGCCACAAATAAAAGAGTTGCAATGACCATCAATAGATATATAGGCCGCAACTCAACTCTCCCACAGAAAAAGCATATATTACTCCGCTGCATCCCCCACTATTCGGCCACCGATTATGGTTTTCTCCACCTTTATGTTTTTGATCTCCTCCTTGGGCACAGTTAATGGGTCATCACTGAGGACCACCAAATCCGCCGCTTTACCTGGGGTTATGGAGCCTTGGGTTGTTTCGGCGAAGGAGGTGTAAGCTCCAGCTACCGTATACATCCAAAGGGCCTGGTAACGGGATACTCTCTCTTCTGGTAGAACGCTCTTGCCCGTTTCAGCGCGACGAGTGACAGCGCCGTAAATACCCACTAAGGGATTGGGAGGAACCACTGGGCAATCGGAGCTGGCAGCGGGCCGCAAACCACCTTCCCAAAAAGAACGAAACCGATAGAGCCAGCGCAGATCATTATTGGGCACTTCGGCCAGATAGCGTTCCCCACTGTAGTAAAGAAAAGGTGGTTGGCTTACCACTACCGCTCCTACTCCCTTCAGTCGCTCTAAGAGCTCAGGAGGACAAACTGAGCAATGCTCCAAACGATGGCGGTGATCTTTTCGCGGGATCTGTTCCAAGGCACGCTCTAGAGCTGTGGCTGCCGCCTCTATCGCTGGCTCTTCAATAACGTGGATAGCAACTTGCAGGCCAGCTTGGTGAACCGTCAGGACCTGCTGATTCAACTCCTCTTGGCTGGGGTGTAGATCTCCTGTGGTTTCGTCTACGATTATTTTTGTAGCACCCCAGGATAGGCCCGGGCCCAAAGGCGGCCGCCCTTCCCCGATTTCGGGCAAGCTCTCAAAACCGGTCATGATCCATACCCGTGGCACTAGTTGCCCTTTCTCCTTCCACTTAGCAAAGACTAGTCCTTGGGACAGGTCATTGCTCACCGTAGCATCTTGGAAAGAAGTAATCCCAAAGGAAAGTAACTGTTGGTTTGCTTGCTTAACCCCCTGTGCTAGCTCCTCCTCTGTCAATGGCTCTACCTTATCTTTAAGGTACTCGTCCATCTCGTAAAGTATGCCCGTGAGTTCTCCGGAATCCCAGTTTCTATCAATAATCCCTCCAGGAGGCTCGGAGGTTTCTGGGCCGATGCCTACCAAGGAAAGGGCCCGGCTATTGAGTACACAGGCGTGACCAGAGCGGTGGTTTAAACGAACTGGGTGATGGGGAGATACCTCGTCCAGGTCCCAACGGGTAGGATGGCGCTTATCTGCCAAATAAAACTCATTGTAGCCTACGCCGCGGATCCAGCGACCGGGAGGGGTTATCAACACCCGCTGACGCAAAGCAGCCTTTATATCGGCTATGCTGGACACCGCCGTCGGGCTACAATCCAAGCTCAATAAGCTTGCAGCATAGGCTCGGAAGTGCATATGAGCATCGTTGAACCCTGGGATCAGGGTCTTTCCTTGTAAATCTATGACCTCCGTGCTTGGGGTACATAAGGATTCCATGTCCGAATTGTTGCCCACGGCCACAATTTTCGACCCAGACACCGCCACCAACTCTCCCTTGGGGCGTTGCGGATCCATGGTTATAACGTTGCTCTGATAAAGCACTAAATCGGGCCTAAGCATTACTAAGTCCTTCGCGGCCTCCGCTCTAAGTTAACCATCAGTATGGCCATATCGGCGGGGGTAACACCGGGAATCCGGGAGGCCTGGCCTAGGCTAGCGGGCTGGAAATGTTTTAGTTTCTCCCTAGCCTCAGTACGAAAGCCAATAACACTATCATAATCAAATGCTAGAGGAATTCTCCGCTCCTCTAAGCGTTGCATTTTCTCCACCTCTGTCCTTTGTCTTTGGATGTAGCCACCATACTTGGCTTCTATCTCTACTTGCTCGCCTACCTCATGGGCGAGAACGCTCAACCCTAAAACCGTCAATGTCCCATAACCAATCTCAGGTCGGCGCAAGAACTCCAACGCACTGATGTTGCGACTTACCGGGGCCAACCCCACTTTAGCAAACGCCTCTGCCATGCCGTCATTGGCTGATAGGTAAATCTGGGAGAGGCGCTTCATTTCCTCAGCCACAGCCTCCTTCTTCCTTATAACCCCTTCGTAACGCTCCTTAGATACTAGGCCTAACTGGTAGCCAATAGGAGTGAGCCTCAAATCGGCGTTGTCTTGACGCAGTAATAGACGATATTCAGCCCGAGAGGTAAACAGACGATAGGGCTCGGCAATATCCCGAGTCACCAGATCATCAATCATCACTCCGATGTAAGCTTGATCACGGCCCAGTACGAGGGGCGGCTTGCCTTGAACTTTGAGGGCAGCGTTGATGCCAGCCATCAAGCCTTGAGCGGCCGCCTCTTCATAGCCCGAGGTACCATTGATCTGGCCTGCCACAAAGAGCCCAGGCACCAATTTGGATTCCAAGGTAGCTTGGGTTTGGCTGGGAGGAATATAATCGTATTCCACGGCGTAACCTACCCTAGTCATCTCCACCCTCTCCAGGGCAGGGATGGAGCGTAGCATGGCCAACTGCACGTCCTCGGGCAAACTGGTGTTGGCTCCCTGAACATAGACCTCATGAGTCTGCCAGCCCTCCGGCTCCAAAAAAAGACCGTGGGAGTCTTTGTCGGCAAAGCGCACCACCTTGTCTTCGATAGACGGGCAATAGCGAGGCCCAATCCCTTGGATAAGCCCCGTAAACAATGGCGCCCGATGGAGATTGGCCCTGATGATTTCGTGGGTCTTGACATTAGTATGAACCAGATAACAAGGGAGTTGGCGCCGCCACGGCGTAGGGGAACCAGGGGGATAGACAGGGTTAGGAGTAGGGAAGACCATATTTTGCGCGGAGTCATTGACGAAGCTGAAATAGAGGGGCACCTCGCTGCCAGGTTGAAGAATGGCCTTGGAGAAATCGATTGTTTTGGCATCGATTCGAGGAGGCGTACCCGTCTTTAGCCGCCCCAAGGCAAATCCCAAATGACGCAGTGATTGAGCAAGGCCAATAGCCGCAAACTCGCCAGCCCTACCGGCGACATAGCTTACCTCGCCCACGATAATGCGCCCGGCCAATGATGTGCCTGTGGTAAGAACCAAACAACGGGTCTCATAACGCCACCCCAAGTGGGTCTTTACCACTAAACGATGACCATCGGCTGTCAATTCCTCTACCAATGCCTGTTTTATGTCAAGTCGTTCTTGGTGCTCTAGGGTTTGTTTCATAGCCAGGCCGTACAGCTTTTTATCGGCCTGAGCACGTAAGGCTTGAACCGCTGGCCCCTTTCCCGTGTTCAGCATCCGTATCTGGATAAAGGTTTTATCGATATTACGGGCCATTTCCCCTCCCAGGGCGTCGATTTCCCGCACCAGGTGGCCCTTGGCCGGCCCGCCGATAGAGGGATTACAAGGCATTAGGGCCACATTATCAAGATTCATGGTCAAAAGTAGGGTACGGCATCCCAGGCGAGCTGCTGCTAGGGCAGCTTCGCACCCGGCGTGGCCAGCTCCAATAACTATGACGTCATACATACTCGTTGCTCAGAGTCAATGCCTAATTCTATCATCGCTTAAGATTTCTTGTCGATGTCTCCCTAGGCTTGCCAACAAAAGGACTCTTAATACCGCCAAAAGGTACATCCAAGTTTATCCCTCATACCCAAGAAGTGAACCCTTTGACACTTATGGCTTTCCCCAATTCCCATTAGAATCATAATCAGAAACTCTTTATTTAGTTGACGGAGTTATGATACACTTCAAACTTAGATTGTCTAAGTTAAACCGCTTCTATTTCTTTAACCGGTGTCCTACCCCTTGTTTCCCTACCTATTGGTGGACAGAAGGCTGCCAATATTCATACCGAATTCACACCCCAGTCCTACGCTATACCAAGCTTTAGGTAATAGAACTATAAGTGTAAACCCGTGGGCGAGGAAAATTTAAATTAGAAAGGAGGTGATTTCATGAAAAGGCGGATTTCCTTCATGGCAGCGCTTGTGGTGGCCGTGGGGCTGCTAGCTGCCACCGTCGTAACGACTCCCCCGGCCCTAGCTAGTAAAGGCAGCAATGTTAGAGGCGGCCCAAATAATAATGGCACAACGGCCACCCTGGTCCTGTCACCGAATCCCGCTCAGTCTGGTGGCGCCATATTCACGGGCACTGGGTTTGGCTATAACCCCTCTTCCTTTGCTTACGTGAATATCCACACTCCGATGTCGCTGTACGCCACCAGCGTTGCCACCGATGCCTCGGGGAACATATATTTTGATCATCCCACGGCAGAGGCAGGAACTTACCAGGTAGAGGTGTTCCAATACCAGAAAAACAAGCTGGTCAGAAAGGCTGTGGCTGACTTAACGGTGGAGTAGCTTCACAGCAAGACCATGCATATTATCCAGGAACAAGAAAGCCTGTCCATTGGCCCGTCCTCAGAAAGATAAGGCCGCTCCCCAATTCGGGAAGCGGCCTTATCTTTTACGTCCCGACTGCTAGTTTACTTCGCAGTACGTCATCTCCACAACTCTTTCATAAACGCTCCACTTCACGGTACGTCCGGCAGCTCTACGCTGGGCGTATAGGTGTCCGCTGGGAGGTTGTTGTATCGGGCGCCATCGGCCACGGAGCACAACTGGGATTCAGTGATCCCGGCTCCGGCAAGTGGCGCTGGAACGTTTTCCCAGGTAAACGTGGTCGGCTTCCCGCTCAGCGTGACCTCGCTCTTTACCAGCTCGCCCGTAGCCTCAGAGCAGGTGAAGATGATGAGCCGGAACAACTGGGCATTGCCGAAGTCATTGCCGGTCTCGTCGGTGCCACTTTGGGCGGTGAAGGCGTAACCCTTGGCCCCTAGGCCAGCCACGGCGGTGCAGTCAGCCCCACTGGTGGGATAGGTCTGTTGCCAACCGGCCTTCAGCACCTCACAGGCGATGTAGCTGCCCGGCCCCAGGTTGGGGAAGGAGTACTCGCCGCTGGCATTGGTGGCTACGGTGCTCAGCAGGGTGTCGGTGGCATCCAGCGCTCCAGGCACGCTGCCGTTGTCCCGATACAGCTTGATGTCCCAGCCGGACAGCGGGATGCCATCAGTGAGGTCGCCGTCACCGTTCACGTCGTTATATTTAACGCCACTCTTGGTGATCTTCTCGAAGTTCCCAAAGTCGTTGCCAGTCTCGTCGGTGCCACTGGTAGCGGTGAAGGCGTAACCCTTGGCCCCTAGAGTGGCGACGGCGGTGCAGTCAGCACCGCTGGTGGGATAGGTCTGTTGCCAACCGGCCTTCAGCTCTTCGCAGGCGATGTAGCTGCCCGGCCCCAAGCTGGGGAAGGAGTACTCGCCGCTGGCATTGGTGGCTACGGTGCTCAGCAAGGTGTCGGTGGCATCCAGCG
>JACQTR010000141.1 GCA_016210705.1 Chloroflexota bacterium
CAGTACTGCGGCAAAGAGACCAAGGATCTTACCGTAGACCATGTCCTCCCCCGCCATAGGGGAGGCACACACGTTTGGGAGAACGTAGTTAGCGCTTGTAAGGCCTGCAACCAGCGCAAGGCGGGGCGAACCCCCAGCGAGGCCCGTATGAAATTAATTCGCCAGCCGGCCAAACCTCGGGTCACCCTATATTATATCTTTTATCCCTATCTCCAAAGCCGATATCAATGGCAAAAATTCATACCAGAGTGGGAAAGAGTATAACAAGAGTAACGCTAATTGTTCTCTACGTAGCGAGGATAAGAGCCAAGAACCTTGAATTGACCCACACTGATCTGAAGCCGAGCCAGCACCTCAGCCACTGCCGGATCCTGGCGATGACCCTCCAGATCCACTAGAAAAATATACTTTCCCAAGCTTTCCTTGGATGGTCGAGATTCTATCTTAGCAAGGTTGATTTGGCGCTGGGCGAACTCCTGCAACACCTCACACAAGGCCCCGGGCCTATCCTCAAGAAGAGAGAAACACAGAGAAGTTTTATCATAGCCAGTGGCGGGGTGGTCGTTGGGAGCCAGGACCACAAAACGGGTGACGTTGGCACTATGATCTTGGATACCGTGAGCCAATATCTCAGCTCCATAGAGGATGGCCGCCCTGCGGGTGGCTATGGCCGCCGCCCCCGCCGGATAGGCCATCATCTCCATTACTGCCGCCGCCGTACTCAAGGCCGCCACCGCCTCGGCCTTAGGAAAGCAGCGCTCAATGAAGCGGCGGCACTGAGCCAGGGCTTGAGGATGTGAGAAAATAACCTTAACCTCTTGGGCTGTGGCTCCTGGCTTCACTAGAAAGCAATGGTCTACGGGCAAAACCAACTCGCGGCGAATAACCAGTTTGGATTCATGGATAAGAAGGTCTAGGGTCTCGGTGACCGATCCCTCCAGACTGTTCTCGATGGCCACCACTCCTTCGTCGGCCATCCCCTTATCCACAGCAGCCGCTACAGCACTGACACCAGGGAAGGGAAACAACTCCGCTTGGGGATCGTAGAAGAGAGCCGCCTCCTCGGTGAAGGTGCCCGCCGGCCCCAAATAGGCTATACGCTTGGCCAAAAAGCTCTAGCCCCCTGTCAGGGCGGCGCGGAGGGCAGCTTCTGCCTCCTCCTTTGTCACCGCTACCACTTGATCGCCCACTCTGAAAACAGTATCGCCGGTAGGGATTTGTACCCCCCGCTCCCGGTTGATGACTAATGCCAAAACACTATCTGCTGGTAGAGCGATCTCTCTTAGGGGCTTGCCCACCACGGTAGAATCAGGGGTGATCCTTACGTCCACCACCTCCAATCCATCCCCTCTAAGAGTAAGAAGATGGGTAAGGGGATGGGTAGGCACTTCCTGCTCAATATGCTCCAAGATGAGGTTGGTGCTGCTCACAGTCACATCGATGCCCAACTTTTTGAATACGATTTCATTTTTAGGGTTGTTGATGCGGGCAATGGTTCGAGGAACGTGAAACATATGCTTCGCCACCTGGCAAACCACTAGATTATCCTCGTCATCACCGGTTACAGCAATAACCATCTCCGCTCGACCCGTTCCCACCTCCACTAGGGTAGTGGCCTCGCAGGCATCGCCACGAACGGCCACACTGCCCAATTCCTCGTTTATATTGTCACACTTCTTGGCGTCTCTTTCGATGACCAAAACTTCATGGCCCTCACTCAGTAGAGCTTTGGTCAGATAGTAACCCACTTTACCTCCCCCAGCAACAATTATGTACATCGTACCACCTCTAAACCCCAATAGCCTCCCGCAATAAATGAGCCCCCACTTTAGTTGGGCTGATGGTTTCCAGTCCCAATGTGTGATAGAGCTCCTCACGAACAGGATCGTAGATGCGGCAAACTACTTTAGGCACATTAAAGATATACTTAGCGATCTGAGCTGACATGACGTTTCGGTTGTCGCCTTGGGTCACCGAGACAAAAACATCCGCCTCCTCGATACCTGCCTTACGCAAGACATCCATGTCGATGCCATTGCCCACCAGGGCAGTTCCATTGAACTCCGGGGGCAAGCGCCGAAAGCTATAAGGGTCAACGTCCATAATAGACACTTTGTGGCCCTCGGCATCCAGCATGGCTGCCAGACGAGCCCCAACCCGACCACAGCCCATTATCACCACTTTCATCTCTACCTCGTAACTATAGCCTCGCGGCATACCCAAACTCGACATGGAGCGTTCTTGAGGACGTAGTTGGCGGTCCTGCTTAGATCGAACTCCCCGAAGCGTTTTTTATAGTCAACGCCCATAATGATCAAGTCTACCCCACGCTCCACCGCCTCCTCAACGATAGCCGGGCCTACCTCTCGGGCCTGCAACAGCTCCGCTTCCACCCCACACTCCACTTCATCGCAGAGGGCCTCGGCGCTATCCAAAACGCCTTCCCCTCGCTGAGTTTCGGTACTAATATCGGCATCCAAAGGCAAGGTTCTTTTTACCTCAATAACATAAATGACGTAGATAGTACCCTTGGTTCTCCTAACGGCAGCACAAGCCAACCTCATGGCCTCCTCATCGGCCTTGTTGCCATGTACTGGCACCAGAACCTTGCTTACGTCCATAAGCCCCACCTACCCCACAGACACCAAGAAACGTCCTTCTTCATCCAGTATTATACCCCTCTTCTTTTGCTCTAGCAATAAACCTACTACAGCGTCTTTTGAATACCACGTTCTTCTTTGCCCACAGACTGGGTTAAAGAAAGATGGCTACGGCGCCGATAAAAGATGTAAATGACTAAACCCGCCGCCAGCCAAAGGAGGCCAACCGAACGGCCAATCTGATGGGTATAGACCACAACCAGCCAAGTTATAAAGGTCCCCATCCCCCCAAGGACAGCCAAAAGGGGAATGTCATGGCCTCGGAATTTTACATTAAGGGGTGACCGATAGGGCCGCGACATATCCGGCTCTTTGATTCGCAAGGCGATGACAGAGAGGTGAGCGAAGGTGAAGGCCAGCATCGCCCCAAAACTATAGAGATCGGCCAATAGTCCGATCCTCCCCGGAACTATTAGAAGTATGGCTACCACAGAATAAACTATGATGGCAGTAGAGGGGGTGTGATGGCGGGGATGGATACGACTTAAGAGTGGGGGCAATTGCCGGTGTTGACCCATGTAATAGGTCAATCGAGATAGGCCCAGAATGCCAGCGTTGGTCGCGATAATCAGGATGGTAGCTGCCAAGAGACCAACCCATGCTCCCAATATGGAGCTTAAAATACTTGGTAAATGGTTAACAATGCCCATTATAGGATCCTCCAACCAGCGGGTGGCCAACTCTGTTGTCCATACACCGTTTTCCTGAACCACGGGCATGGCACTAAGAGCCACCAACGAGATGGAGGCATACATAATCAACACCGCCCCAAAAACCAGGCTCACCGACCGCGGAATGTCCCGCTCTGGACGTCGTGTCTCCTCCGCTAGGTTAGAGATGGTCTCGATGCCAGTATAGGCGATCATGGCTATGGAAAGGCCGTAGATCAACCGGCCCCAGGTAGGAGCTATTCCCCAATGAATATTGGAGAGAAGAAGAGAGGGACTAAGCAGAACGATCAAGCTAATAAGTACGATGAGACCCTGGGTAGCTAGATCCAGGATGGCAAAGATTATGTTTACCCGCGCCGATTCCTTCACTCCAATGACGTTAATAGTCGCCAAGGCAACCACCACCCCTATCCCCACTAGGCTATTAATGGGCCAGGTTTTAAGAGCTGGCAGAAAAAAGGCCAGATAGCCAGGAACGATAAAGGCAGAAATAGCGATAGTTATAATGTAATCCAAACTCAGAGTCCAACCAGCCACAAAACCCACTAGATCGTTAAAGGCCCGGCGGGCAAAGCTACACGAGCCCCCTGCCTCAGGAATGGCCGCGGTACCCTCAGCGTAACTCAGGGCAGTGCAAGCAAAAAGAAAGGCGGCCAACATCAATACCAAGGGGGTCAGTCCCAAGGCGTAAAGAGCCACCACCCCCAGAGCGTAATATATAGAGGAACCAACATTGCCATAGGCACTACTAAACAGGGCCGGCACACCCAACACCCGGCGTAATCGATAGTGCCGGACGCGTGGACGGCGGATAATCCTATCCCCTGGCCGGAGACGCCAGGAATCCTGCACTTTACATCCCCTTATCTTATATCCAGTATCCCCTAGCCCTTTTGAGCCAGCCAGAGGCGAAGGCAGCCATTTATTATCAACATGGTCCCCAGTAGTCCTCCCAAGGTTATGGCTATGCCTCGTTGACCCAAAGATGAAGCCAACAAAAGCACCCCCAAAGCCAAAAAAACCACACTCAAAACCAAGTTGGCTTTTCGCATCTCTTCAGCCCCCTGTTCAGCGGGGAATTCTACTCGCCTGCCAACATCCTGTCAACCTGTTAACAGTCTCAGTCCGACTAACTTAGATAACTTGACGCTAACCCCAGGGACTGGTATCATTTCCCTAAATCTAAAGGGGAGGTCAGCGTAAGGTTTAGAAATACTGGGGTGAAAACCTGGGGTTGGCAACGCCGTAAGCCCAGGCCATGGGTAAGGCTAGGAGTGGCGATGGCGTTGCTATTCGTCCTGGCCCTTTTAACCGGCGAAGGGCCTATACCTACCCCCAAAACTCGAGCCGAGAGCTGGGTTCAGGCAAGCCCTGAAGAGCTCGCCTTGGGGACTTTCTCACCTTTTGTACCCTCCTATGTAGGCGGCGGCATAGGGCCAGGAGGAACTATTGCCTACCTATCTCCAGTGAAGAAGGCCGATTTCTCCTTCAACGCCGTGGGCCTCCAATGGCAAGGCGACACCCCCCAAAACACTATGGTCTCCTTCGCCATCAGGAGCAGCCCCGATAACAAATCATGGTCGGAATGGATCCCAGCCCGCGAGGTGGATCAGCTTATTGGTTACGATGCCAGAGCCATCGACCTGATTTTTGCGGACGGTAAATATGTACAATACAAAGCCAATTTGAGCACCGAGGACAAAAGCCTGATGCCCTCTTTAGATGCCGTAACCGTGACCTTTATCGATTCATCCCAGGGGCCAGGTTTGGGTAATGCGAAACGCTCGGCCAAGGTCATGGCCGCCGGCCCGGTCCCCCAACCACCCATCATCTCCCGAGCTGGCTGGGGAGCCGATGAAAGTTATCGTTACCAAAATGGCTCTGAGGTCTGGCCCCCCGAATACCGTACCGTAGTAAAGTCCATCGTGCACCACACCGCCACCGCCAACGAGGATTCCAATCCAGCAGCCACGGTGCGGGCCATCTACTACTATCACGCCGTAACCTTGGGTTGGGGAGATATAGGCTATAATTATCTCATCGACCGTTATGGCAATATCTACGAGGGCCGCTACGGGGGCGATAATGTGGTGGGTGCCCACACCTACAACTATAACCAAGGCACTGTGGGTATAGCTGCCTTGGGCACTTATCAAAACTACGATATATCCGCTCAGTTGCAAAGCAGCCTAGTGAATCTTTTATCTTGGGACTTCTATGTCCATGGCATTGACCCCCTAGGTTCCAGTTATTTCGTAGACCAGGTACTGCCTAACATCATGGGCCATCGCGATGCTATGCCGACTCAATGCCCTGGGGACAATTTCTATGCGCGCCTACCTACCATTAGAACCTTGGTCGCGGGGGGTTTGCCCACTTATGGTGAGACCTGGATCGGCCACAAAACGCCGGCTGCTTTGGGGGCAGGCAAGACTTGGCAAGTGGAGGTAACCGTTAAAAACAGCGGGAAAGTTACCTGGCTAGCTGGAGGCTCCAATCCCTTCCGCCTTGGCTACCACTGGTACGATAGCGCTGGCAACGCATATAATGAATCTCCATCCCTGGAATATCACACCCCCCTCCCCTACGATGTGGCCCCCGGAGCCACCGTGACCGTCAATGCTCGCTTACTAGTGCCCCAAAAAACGGGCAATTACACCCTCAAGTGGGACATGGTTCAGGAATGGATAACCTGGTTCGCTCAACAGGGGAATGCTACTCTGGATGTCCCAGTTGTGGTGCTGGATACCAAGTACGGGGCCCAATGGGGCAACCATAACACCCCCACCACCATGGCCCCCGGGGAGACCCGAAGCGTCAACGTCGAGGTGCAAAATATAGGTTGGCTCACCTGGAACAAAGACAAGCCTCACCCCATCGATCTCGGCTACCATTGGTACGATCAAACGGGCAAACAATACGTCCAAGACCCCACCGACGACCGCCGCAGTCCTTTGCCCCAGAATGTAAGCTATGGCCAAAAGGTAACCATCCCCGCTCTGCTGACCTCCCCCAAGATACCCGGCACCTACACCCTCAAGTGGGACCTGGTTCACGAGGGCGTTACCTGGTTCGCCGACCAAGGCAGTAAAACCTTGAATGTCTCTGTCAATATAACTCCCCAGATTCTACCGGTGGCTCCATCATCCCTAAGCCTCCTGACTACACCAGGAGCGGCCCCCGTTAACCTACGCCTTTACCTTCAACCGTATGGAAACGACACCATAACTTGGAAAACTCTAGGAGGAAATCCCTCCTGGCTCCAGTGGCAACCCACCTCGGGCACAGTACCCAGCACCATCACCGTAACCATCAGCCCTGGGGCTTTGGGCTTAGGTACCCACTTGGCGGAAATAAAAATCGAAGGTTACGTAGACACCACACTCCGCTACGCAACCACCATTCCCGTTCAAGTGGTAATAGTGGAGCAACTCCAGCGCCAACCCCTGCCCTACGCCCCTCGGAGATAGAGAGATGAACCCCCAACCCATAGGGGTCTTCGACTCAGGAGTAGGCGGACTAGCGGTAGTAGATGAAATCCACAAGCTTTTGCCGGCTGAGGATATTCTCTACTACGCCGATACCGCCCATTTACCTTACGGGTCTAAGACGGCGAAGGAACTGTGTAACCTGGCATCCCAAGCCACTCGTTTTCTTCTGGATAGGAGCAGCAAACTAGTAGTGGTGGCCTGCAATACCGCCTCCAGCACCGCTCTATCCACCCTACGCCAGACCTTCCCTATCCCTTTTGTAGGTATGGTGCCCGCAGTAAAGCCAGCCAGTGCTGCCACCCAAAAGAGGGTGGTGGGAGTCATCGCCACCGAGGCCACCGTCCAGGCTCAGGTTTTCGCCGACCTAGTGGCTCAATTCGCCGAAGGTATCAACGTCATTACCCAGCCTTGCCCAGGTCTGGTAGAATATGTAGAAAAGGGGGAGATCGAAGGCCCTAATGTTCGCGGGTTGCTACACCACTACTTGGATCCCTTGGTGACACAAGGTATCGACATCCTGGTTCTGGGCTGCACCCACTACCCCTTCCTCCGCCCTACCATAGAAGAGGTACTCGGCGATGGGGTAGCCATAATCGACACTGGTGCCGCCGTGGCCAGGCAAGTTGAAAGGGTTCTCGATGCTCACCACCTAACCCACAACCGCTTTACAAAAGGTGAAGTAAGTTGTTTTGCTAGCGGCGATAAGTCTACTTTTCTAGCGGTGGCCACAAAATTATGTCCTAACCTTCCTTTAAAATTTGAGCTATGAATTTTAAAGACAAGCTACTTTCCGCTATTCGTGGCAACAAAAGCCTCCTTTGCGTTGGTCTCGATCCCGACCCTCAAGCAATGCCCGTAAGAGGGGTGAGAGAATTCCTTCGAGCTATTATCGAGGCCACAGCCGACCTGGTCTGCGCCTA
>JACQTR010000126.1 GCA_016210705.1 Chloroflexota bacterium
ACAAGGTGGGGAAGGATCTGGCCGAGGCAATTTATGTCTCACCCAACAACACTATAAAGTTCTGTGATGTGCCACCCTTAGGCGTAATGGTGGAACGAGGGATGACCCATGACGGCCTGGGCAAATATTTATCCCAGGTCATAACCAAAGCTCCAGGAGCCACCACAGACATTGTAAGGACCCTTAAAGAAAGGGAAACCCACGTAGTTATCAGCTATTTGCCCGTGGGTAGCGAAGAGGCTACCAAATGGTATGTGGAGCAAATCTTAGCTGCCGGCTGCGGTCTCATCAATTGCATACCTGTTTTCATAGCCCGAGAGAAATACTGGCAAAAGCGTTTCTTAGATAAGGGATTGCCCATAATCGGCGATGACATCAAATCCCAGGTGGGAGCCACAATAACCCATCGCGTACTAACCCGTCTCTTCAGGGAGCGCGGGGTAAAACTGGAGCGCACTTACCAACTGAACTTCGGGGGTAACACCGATTTTTACAATATGCTTGAACGGGAACGCCTGGAGTCCAAAAAAATATCTAAGACCCAAGCTGTTACCTCCCAATTAGACTATAGCCTACGCCCCGACGATATCCATGTCGGTCCCAGTGATTATGTGCCCTGGCTTCAAGACCGGAAATGGTGCTATATCCGCATGGAGGGTCGCACCTTCGGCGATGTCCCTCTGAATCTGGAGCTTAAGTTAGAGGTGTGGGACAGCCCCAACTCAGCGGGGGTAGTTATCGATGCCATCCGCTGCTGTAAGCTGGCTCTGGATCAGGGATTGAGTGGGGCCCTGGTGGCCCCCTCCGCCTACTTCATGAAATCGCCTCCAGTTCAGTACACCGATGCCGAGGCCCAAAAAATGGTGGAGGAATTTATTCTCGAAAGCAAAAAGGCCTAAACAAAGCTGAGCTATGAAGATTGCCCTGGTTTCTCCTTACGATTACGCCTACCCTGGAGGAGTCAACGACCACATCGCTCATTTAAAAAATCAGTTTACCTCCAGGGGCAACAGTGTTAAAATCGTGGCTCCTTCTTCTAGCCCTAAAAGTCATCAAGACAGTGACATAATTGTAGTAGGTAAGCCCTGGCCTATTCCTGCCAGCGGCTCTGTAGCCCGAATTACTATAACCCCTTGGCTCTCCGTTCAGGTTAAGGCTGTACTCAGCCAAGAGAGTTTTGACATTGTCCATGTGCACGAACCCTTGTGCCCAGCTCTCCCTATCGAGTTTCTCCGTTTCTCCGAGGCCGTCAATGTGGGTACATTCCATGCCTACCACGGTAAAAACCGTGGTTATCGTTACGCCAACCGTATTCTTAGGCGCTATTCCTCCAAGCTCCATGGCCGCATCGCTGTGTCTCCCCCAGCGTTGGAGTTCATCAATCGCTATTTTCCTGGTCAATACATTGTTATACCCAACGGCATCGACACCGCGCGCTTCTCTCCAGAGGGACCTGTGCTAGAGGAATATAGAGATGACAAACTTAACATTCTTTTTCTCGGGCGTCTGGAGAAGCGGAAGGGGCTGCCCTACCTCCTCCGTGCTTATCAACGAGTAAAAAGGGGGTTCCGCAACGTCCGCCTTATAGTGGCCGGTGACGGAGCCCTAAGCGAGGGCTGCCAAAGATTCGTTGAAGACAATGGATTAGAGGATGTAGTCTTTAGAGGCTACGTGTCGGAGGACGAGAAACCCGCTTATTACCGAACGGCCGATATTTTTTGCGCACCGGCTACAGGGAGGGAGAGCTTCGGTATCGTCCTCTTAGAGGCCATGGCTACCGGCAAGCCCATCGTAGCTAGCCGGATCGAGGGCTTTACCAGTCTTATGGAGGATGGTGCTGAGGGAATCCTAGTAGAGCCTAAAGATGAAAGGGATCTGGCCTCTGCCCTTATTTGCCTTTTAGGTGACGAGGCATTGCGTAGTAAAATGGGCACTAAGGGGAGAATTACAGCTCGGAGCTACAGTTGGCAACAAATATCCCAACGAATTATGGATTATTATGCCACATTATTAGATGGGCCCTCTCAATCTAACCACCAAGAAATAAGATGGCCCAACTAACCTCCTTTAACCAAGCCATCCGCTCCGGGGTGAGCCGCTTAATGGGGCCGGTGGCCCGTCTTCTTCTAAAAGGGGGTCTGAGCCCTAACGATGTAACTGCCCTTGGTTTCTTGCTTAACATGGCCGCCGCCGCCCTATTGGCCACCGATCACCTACGGTGGGGAGGTATATTGATATTAGTGGCCGGTGCCTTTGACCTTTTGGATGGAGTTATGGCTCGGAGCGGAGCCCAAAGTACCTCCTTCGGTGCCCTCCTTGATTCCACCCTAGACCGCTATTCCGAAGTGGTACTACTTTTCGGCCTTCTCATTTTATATGTCGGCAACGGGGCCGTTACGGTGCTCATCTACATAGCCGTGGTAGGTTCTCTGATGGTGAGCTACGTCAGGGCCAGAGCCGAGGGCTTGGGGCTGGAATGTTCAGCGGGCTGGCTTACTAGGGGGCCCCGGGTTATAGTATTGGCCTTGGGACTACTCTTCAATCAGGTAGTGGTAGCCTTGGGCGTAATAGCCTTGCTGGCCAACTTCACGGCTGCTCAACGCATCATGTACCTGTGGCAGCGCTTAAAGCTGGGGCCATAAGCTTAGAGCGCGGCTCCAAGCCTAGGCGAGCTCTCCATTCGTTCTCGAGGCCACTTCTGTCGAATCCATAGACCCGAAGCAAGGCTTCATCCTCCTGACTTCCCCCTCTGAAAACACCAAGGAGTTCTTTCATCTTAGCGGAGCCGTAGTTTTCGATCAGGAAACGCACTAGGCTATGGGACTGACCGTAGAAGAGGATAACGTCTTCCGGTTTGCCAGGCCGGCTGCTCATCCCTTTAAGAGGCAACAGAGTGTTGTTCTTGATAGCTTCATTTAAAGCCAAGGTGTATTCGCGAGCCGGAGATTTCTCGGCGTATACAGCCAGACCCTCGTTAAGCCAATCGGGCACCTTAACGGCATGGCCTACGGCGTTGTCCACCAAAAGGTGGGTAATCTCATGGGAGGCAGTGTCCCCATCGAATTCCAGCATCAGGATAAGGCCCACGTCAGCGAAAGTCTGCCCCGCTGTGATTAACTCGCGGCGAGAGGTCTGACTTTGTAATGGTAGGGCTACATCGATTTCTGGCTTGGAATTATAAATGTATAATTTAACAGGAGAAAGCTGTCCCCCCACCAAATCGTCCATCTTTTTTACGGTGTCCATAGTGCTTTGGAGCAAGCTTTGAGCCGAAGAACGGGGACCGTCGTGCCAAAAAATCTTTACGGGCCCCTCCTCCAACCCTTGCCAAACAAAGCGGTTATCTAAATAGGTAATTACCCTTGGCTCCGTTTGCACCTCATTTCCCACCTTATCTTTAGCCACATAGTAATAGGTTATGTCCACGCCTGGGGGCAAATAATAATTGCCCTTAGTTTTAAGATAGTAAGTCCCCACCACCTTTTTGCTTGGCTCGAAATCCAGATAGCCATAGGCACTGCGGCTACCATCTTTCAGACTGTAGTGCATAGCAATTTCTTCGATCTCCTCTGGTCCAGCCACCTCCGCCGTAAATACCATTCCTTCGGGGAATTGGTTCTCTATGCCGGTGGTAACAAAGGTCAACTCCTTTGGGATTTGAAAATCGCCATGAGTTTCCTTAGAGGAGGCCCCTTGCTCCCAAGGACGGCTCACGAGCAAGAGAGCCATTGTCCCCAGAAGGAGGAGGGTTAGGCCCACTATGGCTAGGCTAAGCTTTCTCATCTTTAGCCTCTGCCAAAGTAGAACTCAAATATGTCTTAAGGAAATCATCCAATTCCCCGTCCAGCACCCGGGCAGCATCACTAGTTTCATAGCCGGTACGATGGTCTTTCACCAGTTTGTAAGGATGAAGGACGTAGCTACGAATTTGGTTGCCCCATCCTGCCACCACATGCTCACCTTTGAGCTTGGCCTGTTCCTCGGCTAGCCTCTCCAACTCCCGCTCGATGAGGCGCGCCCGTAGGATTTTTAAAGCCGTTTCTTTGTTCTGAAACTGGGAGCGTTCGTTTTGACAAGTTACCACTAACCCGGTGGGCAAATGGGTGATACGGATGGCGGTGCTGGTCTTCTGGACGTTCTGCCCCCCAGGCCCGCTGGAGCGAAAGGTATCTATTTCGAGATCATCAGGGTTTATAGTGATCTCGACCTCGCTCTCCGCCTCAGGCATGACCTCGACCAAAGCAAAGGAGGTGTGCCGACTGTGGGAAGCATCGAAGGGAGAAAGGCGCACCAAGCGATGCACCCCCCGTTCCGCTTTGAGATAGCCAAAGGCATAATCGCCTATCATCTCTACGGTGGCACTTTTGATACCGGCCTCTTCTCCTAATGAACTCTCCAATATCTGGGCTCTATAACCTTTTCGCTCCGCCCAACGCAGGTACATACGGAGCAACATCTCGGCCCAATCTTGAGCCTCAGTGCCGCCGGCACCAGCGTGGATGGCCATAATGGCGTTTCTTTTTTCGTATTCGCCGCCGAAGATGAGCTGAAATTCCAGTTCCTCCACTTGGGATAAGAGGGCTTTAGCTTCTTTGTCTATATCCTCGGCCAGAGGTTGGTCCTCTTCCTCGATGGCCAACTTGGCCAAAGCAACTAGCTCTTCTGTTCTTTTTTCCAGTCCGCGCCACAACTCCACTGTTTTCTTCAACTCGGCCTGCCTTCTCCCAATACTTTGAGCCCGAGCTGGGTCTTGCCAAACATCGGGATGAGCCAGCTCCTTTTCCCTTTGAGCCAGTTCCTTCTCTTGGGAGGCGATGTCAAAGACGCTCCAATATATTGGCGATGCGGGCGGTAAGATTGACTAAATCATGCTTCTGCTCTTCCATAAACTACCTCCTTAATATTACAATCTGTCTTGCCATGATTGCGGCATTTAGGCTTGCCTGTGGCTTTCCTTTTGGAGTCTACCGCTGGCCGCTTGGTGCGCCAGGCGCAAAGGCTCGGGTAGACGATAACCCCGACAACAACGTTTAACCCATTCTACGGCCGTGGGTAGGTCTATCATATGTCCAATTGAAACATACACCGGTGATGTTCCTTTTTTGGTACGAAAGACAACCCCAACCGTTTCCCCTTTATCTATCAGCTCCACTTGGGAGCCTTCCGCCAACTCTAGAGATTGGTAAGTGCCCAAAAGGCGAGATTTGGCGCAGCCCAAAGTGGGGACTCCCAGCAATACCCCTAGGTGGGAGGCGATCCCCAAGCGCCGAGGGTGGGCTATCCCTTGTCCATCTACCAAGGCAAGGTCAGGAGTCATAGTCAGCTTTTCCCAAGCAGCTAGGATCACCGGAATCTCTCGAAAAGAAAGAAATCCCGGAATGTAAGGAAAAGTAGGCTGAACCTCAGATACGGCGCTATCTACCAGAGTCAGTCCCGGATAACGCATTACCACCACTGCCCCCTGGGCCATACCTCGAGAATCAACGCCCGAAATATCCACTCCCGCTACCAAGCGGGGTTCCGACACCTGATTAAGGCACGAAACTTGAAAAGCCAAGGAACGCTGAATGGTCTCGGCCTCAGCCACACTCACCTGCCAACTATGTCTGGAACTTATACCCATGTCTCTACCATTATACCCTGACCCCCGAAGGGGGACAACCAACGTTTTCTAAAGGTCTTGAAGTATGGTAAGGAATAAGTATAATTATTGCTAAAATAATATAAAGGGGGTTTCTATGACGCAACAAAGGGCAAGGCAATTGGGCCATCGCGTAGTGGGAACTGTTACCGAAGTGAAAGGGGACTGTTCTTGGGGTCACAAAGTGGGCGATAAATTTGAGCTCAGCGGGCATAACACCGCTAACTTATGTGGCTTCTTCTACCATGATATTTTCCCCTATCTCACCATGCTGCAATTCGGGGGAGGTTGGCCCTGGGGAGATAGAGACGTCGTGGACGTAGAATGCTTTGATCGTCACAACTCCGTGAAAATGCAGCTAAAAAGAGTGCCCGACTAAAAGAAAAGCGATAATCCCTAAAACTGGTCCTTTAGGAGCGAGGGGCCGTAGCTCCGGCTTCCTCCCCATATCTTGCTCCGAAGGCCTCCTTGGGCAACATCTCAGCCAGGATCCGTTGCAAAGCCATGGTATGGCTACAAATGCCTCGGTGGACGAAAAAATTGCACTGGCACTGCCATTGTCTATCCTTGTAGCTTAGGATATAGCTATCGTGTTCTCCTTGGAAACGGAGGGTGAAGTCCACGAAACTGATCCGATCTCGCTCCTGAGCGTAACGCTTAGCCTTCTCTATCTTGCCGATGAGACTAGAATCCATCACACCCTCCTTGACTAATTTTTATAGGCAATGTATACCAAAATAAAAAGCACCGGGCTCTTACTACCTGCTCCGGTGCTCTCTTTTTGCTGAGGCCACAGCTTCATCTTACCATCGCCTTAGTATCGCATTCTAGTCCAATTCACCCCATATGTCAATGATCAATTAAAACCTTCTCGCCTTTTGGGATGATCGAGATTTATAAATAC
>JACQTR010000124.1 GCA_016210705.1 Chloroflexota bacterium
CCACTATTGACACCCCAAAATCAGAATGCTAGAGTTATGTCCCCGCTACCAAAGGGTTTAATAAGCCATGAACACCACCATGAAGTATTTCCTGGAGGCATATATACCTTCCAAAGGAACTTAATAGACACCAAGCTTCCGCTTTGGTAGGAAGAGCCGCCGTTAAGAAAGAGTACCCAATATGCTGATGGCAACCCGATTTGTTGTGCTAGAATAAGGTCAGGGCAGCGACTGATCTGAAAGTCGAGCCTCCCTATAAACGTAACCAATCATGCCGCATTAATCATACGCAAGCGTAGAACCCATGAAAGGGTTGGCTGTTGCGTAAAGTAAGCAAGCAAATTGCAACTCTATTAGAATATTGAGGTGAAGAGCAATGGTTCGGATAGTATTATCTTTCATCAACCACAGATGGTTACAGGTGCTCATCATCGGAGTCATCTTATTTGTGGTAACTGAGCAAGCCCTCAAAATCACTGGCAACCCAAATTTCTTTCCAACCGTCATAATGATCGGCTCTTTCTCAGCCCCGCTGGCATTTGTCACTTACATGTACGAACGTGAGCGCCGCCAGGATATTGAGAAGCACCCAGTCAGCCCCGTTGCTTCAGTGGCGGCTTGTTTCCTCATCGGAGGCGTTATCGGTGTTACTGTCGCAGGGGTAATCGAATACGCGACGCTACGCGGTCTAAGCACCGTTGGGCTGCTGGGTGTTGGTTTTATAGAGGAAGCAGCGAAGCTAATTTTTCCAATCGCTATATTCTTGCGGGGTACTTATCGATCAGACATAGATGGTATCGTGTTTGGTGTTGCCTCCGGAATGGGCTTTGCCTCCCTTGAAACTATGGGCTATGGATTGGTAAGTTTTATAGTATCGTCGGGAGACTTTAACGTGCTTGACCAAGTTCTCCTGGTGCGTGGGCTTATATCACCTGTGGGTCATGCTGCGTGGACAGGATTGATTTGTGCTGTGTTGTGGCGGGAACGTACGCGAAAGGGGCACGCGGTCTTAAATTTGCTCGTCGTTGGGACCTTCGTTTTCGTAGTCGGCTTACATGCGCTATGGAATCTATCAAATGGTTTAGCTGGACATACAACCGGTAGCCTGATCGTCGCTATGATTGGTAACATCGCTGTCGCTGGAACAAGCTCGACGCTGCTCATGAGGCGAATGTGGCAATCCAGCAGACTCTCACTAGAGGCTGCTGCCTAGATCGCATAAAATGCCTTCGGTTGACACGTACCCTTGGCCACTAGCGCGCGGGCGGGTTTTTATAAGCATCCGCGTCTGCTACCTTGACAATACCAGCCATCACCCCTCAAAATAAAGCATCGAGCGGCGGTAAAGGATAACAATATCTACGCCCCCATCGTCTAGAGGCCTAGGACACCACCCTTTCAAGGTGGCGACAGGGATTCGAATTCCCTTGGGGGCACCAAAACTTTTCTCTCAAGCTCCTTAATGGCAAGTAAGAGAGGAAAAAACTGGATAACAAAAAAACTTTATGGCTATGCAAAGATTAGAAGCAGAATTGGAGCCTGGTTCGTTAGCTTCCCAGCTAGGCGTTGACCTGTTGGGGGTGGCTGATCTAACTCCTGCTCAGCCCTTCATCCTAGCTCAATGCGAAAAAGCGCTGAGAAGCCAGGAGAGTGCCCAATTTCTAACCACATTCCCTCGAGCCCTATCCTTAGGCATTCATATCTCTGATGCCCTAGTGGAGCGATTACCAGATAACCGACAAGAGCCTCGCAACCTCAGCCCCTATATCTTTCACATATACAATGTGGTTAATCCCACCCTTGAGGCCGCGTCCCTTCGGTTAACCCGATGGCTTCAAGGACATAGCTTTAAAGCCCTGCCCTTGCCAGCCTCCTCACCCTGGAATAGGCAAGAGTTGGTCGCCATCTTCTCTCACAAGCTGGCCGCCCATCTCAGCGGGTTGGGATGGATTGGGAAAAACTCACTGCTCATCACACCCCACTACGGGCCCAGAGTACGCTGGATCACTGTGCTCACCGATGCCCCTCTGGAAACAGGGACACCCTTGCACAAGAAATGTGGTCGATGCCGAGAGTGCGTAGAGGTTTGCCCTGCAGCAGCCTTCACCGGCATTGAATTTGACCCCTCCGATCCTCGGGAGGCTCGGTACGATGCCGCCAAATGTAGTCTCTATCTCCTCGGCGACGCTGGTAGCGCCTCCAGCAGTTCCCATGTATGCGGACTATGTATTGCCGCCTGCCCCGTGGGTAAGCCCTCGTACCGCAAGGTATGACGAAGGGAACGAGCCCTAAAATCTTTCACTACACAAGTTGACCCTTCGCGAAGGGTTAATTGAAAGGTATTTACCCCTGATAATTACGAGGGGGGAAGAAAAAATGAGTCTAGAAAACAAGATAGCTATAATAACCGGCGGCACCGGCGGTTTAGGCAAAGCCATTACCCAGGTCTTTCTGGAAAAGGGAGCGCAGGTTGTATTGCCCTACCGAGATCAGACCTTGATGGAAGAGTTCGCCTCTCAGTTGGGCAAACTAAAAGAGCGCCTCGCCCCCATGTTGACCGATGTTACCCACGAGGATGAGGTAAATAAGCTAGTAGCCAAAACAGTGGAAGATTGGGGAAGGATAGACATTTTGATAAACCTTACTGGAGGATTCAGCGGCGGAACCACCATCGCCGAAACTCCGGAATCCACTTGGAATTTTATGATGGACCTCAATCTCAAATCCGTTTTCCTCTGTTCCAAGGCCGTCCTTCCTCAAATGATGGCTCAGCGGTGGGGCAGAATAGTCAATGTATCCTCGCGCAATGCCCTCCGGATTGGCCCTCGCTCTGGTGCCTACACCGTTTCCAAAGCTGGGGTTATAACCCTTACCCAAGTTATGGCCGAAGAGGCCAAAGATTACAATATCTGTGTTAACGCCATCCTGCCCAGTACCATCGATACCGAGGCCAATAGAAAAGTCATGCCCAAAGCCGATTTTTCCCGTTGGGTTAAGCCAGAGGTTATAGCCCCAGTGATATTTTTCCTAGCCTCCGAGGAGTGCGGGCCCCTAAGCGGCGCCACCATCCCCGTTTACGGGCGAGCCTAGAAAACCGCTGGATACCAAAGCTGGTTGATGGCTCTTTTAGGCTCATATAGGTTTATGCTACTAAAAATAGTCCCGTTTTTCTTGGCTGTCTCCATGGCGTGCGCCAGGAGCAGCACTCCACCCCCACCGCAAAGCCCGTCGCCAATTCTCTCCCCTAGCCCAGCGGCCAGTCCAACGCCCTTACCCTCCACGCCCACCCCTTTACCTACCACCACTCATGGCTCACCCCACCTGCTGATCCGCGGCCCCAAGGGGACCCATTTCATCGCCTTAACCTTCGATTTTGGAGGGAAAGAAAAGGGGACCACCGAGGAACTGCTCCGTATCCTAAGAGAACACTCTCTAAAAGCCACCTTTTTCCTGACCGGGCAATGGATTGAGGCTAACCTCGAACTAACCCGTCAAATGGTAGCAGAGGGCCACGAGGTGGGAAATCACTCCTTCGACCATCCCGATTTTACCCGCATCAGCCGGGCCGAGATGATAGGGCAAGTGAAACAAACCGAAAAGAGCTTTTCACGCCTAACAGGAACCGCCATGAGGCCCTATTTCAGACCCCCTTTTGGGGCCTACAACCAGGAGGTACTAGAAACCCTGGCAAGTCTCGGATACAGGGTTGTTTATTGGAGTCTGGATTCATCCGATTGGCGACCCGAGACTACCGCTGATAGTGTCAGCGAGCGGGTAACAAAAAATGTCCAAGGGGGCGATATCGTAGTTTTCCACGGCTACATAGCCAAAACTACCCAAGCTTTACCTCAAATCATAGCATACCTGGAGGCCTCGGGCCACCAGCTAGTGCCTCTTTCACAGTTGGGTGAACCATAAGCCCCTTCCTATTTAAGTCCAAAGAGGTAATCTTAGAAGTTGATGCTGATGTGGTATAATTAGTAGCAAAACGTATGGAGGTGGTCTCATGGTCGGCGGATATATGGGGAAGATTCTGTACGTTGATCTCGCTTCGGGCAAAATAGAGTATGAGTCCCCTGACGAAAAATTCTATCGAGACTTTATCGGAGGGTATGGCCTTGGGGCTAGAGTTATCTTTAGCCGCCAAAAGGCTGGAGCAGATCCCTTGGGGCCAGACAATATGTTGGGTTTCATTACTGGCCCTCTCACCGGAACCCCTGTACCCTTCGGGTCTAGATATACTGTGGTAGGCAAATCACCTCTCACCCAAACTTGGGGCGACGCCAACTCGGGAGGAGACTTCGGCCCTCACCTAAAATTCGCTGGTTACGACGCTGTTTTTTTCGCCGGGGTATCGGAGAGACCCGTTTATTTGTTCATCAATGAGCAGAAGGCTGAACTGAGGGATGCCAGCCATCTCTGGAACAAAGACAGCAATGAGACCGAGCACGAGCTTTTAGCTGAACTGGGTAGGGACACGCACATCGCCTGTATTGGCCCCTCAGGGGAGAAGCTGTCTCTGATCTCCGCTATCATGAACAACGAGGGAAGAGCGGCTGCCCGTTCCGGTTTGGCAGCCGTTATGGGCTCTAAGAGGCTCAAAGCAGTGGCGGTGAAGGGGAACCTGACCGTTCCCTTGGCCGACAGAGAAAAAACGAGCGAACTAAGAAGGAGGCTATTGCAGGAGATACGGGGGCCGGCAGCCGACCATCGCCGGAGGTATGGCACATCTTCGGCCCTAGTTCCCCTGAACATGTCTGGCGGCACGCCCGTCAAGAATTGGGGAGGCACAGCCGCCATAGACTTTCCCAACGCTGAGGCCATTGGCGGCGACATGGTGATAACGTACGAGGTCAAAAAATTCGCCTGTTGGCGCTGTCCCACCCCTTGTGGTGCTATCTTGGAGATAAAAGAGGGCCCCTATGCTGTGCTGGGACACAAACCAGAGTATGAGACTCTGGCCGCCTTCGGCACCATGTGCTTGAATGACAACGTAGAGTCGATAATCAAGGCAAATGATATCTGCAACCGCTACGGGCTAGACACCATCTCCACCGGCGCTACCATCGCCTTCGCCATTGAATGCTACGAAAACGGCCTGATTACCAAAGGGGACACCGAGGGTATCGAGCTAAAGTGGGGCAACCACGCCGCCATCGTCGCTATGACGGAGAAGCTGGCTAAAAGGGAGGGCTTTGGCGACCTACTCGCCGATGGAGTGAAGAGGGCGGCGGAAAGGATAGGGAAAGGGGCAGACAAATACGCTGTGCACGTTCACGGCCAAGAGCCTCCTATGCACGACCCCAAGCTTCGCCCGGGGATAGCCACCACCTATTCGATGGACGCTACCCCCGCTCGACATATGCAAGGTGGTGCCCATATTGTGGAAATGAGGCCAGAGTCCCAGAAGGGAATAGAGTTTGCACCGCTTCAACGCTATATTTATAGCGGCAAAGGGGATGCTCACAAGAAAATGAGCGCCTTTAAACACATAGTCAACTGTAGCGGGCTTTGCATATTTGGTGATATAGCTTCTAATGCCAACGCAATGGTGGAATCCATCAGTACGATCACTGGCTGGAATTACAGCGTGGATGAGCTCTTAGAAACAGGCGACAGGATCGCTAACCTACGGGTGGCCTTCAATTATCGGGAAGGGCTAAATCCTTTAGAGTTTGATATGCCAACGCGGATGCTGGGTCAGCCCCCCCTGGAGGTTGGGCCAACAGCAGGGGTAACAGTTGACCTAAAAACCCAAGCAAGGGATTACGTTGAGGCCATGGGATGGGATCCTATCACGGGCAAGCCCACCGTCAAGACCTTACGCCAGTTGGGCCTTGACGATATGGCTGAGGCCCTGTGGCCCTAGTCTCAGAGCTAGGTCCATAACCCAGGAGGTTCTGGCAGTACCAAGGAAGAGAAAGAAAGACTTAAGAAAAATTTTGGAGAGGCTGGTAGATGAGCGATATTTTAGAAGAAGCTGCGGCCCTGGTACAATGCAAAGAGTGTCCATGGTACAAGAGCTGCGTAACCCCCATGAAACTGACGGCGGAGGACATACGCCGCCAACTAGCCTCTACTCCGCTTCAGATGCCAGGTGACATGCATGCCGAAGGCGCTGCGGGCTGGGGACACTTGCTGGGCGAGTTGGCATCAGCCGCCCAAAACCTTCTCTTGGAGGGATGCCCCATTTTCATCCAACGTCTTGGGGCCAGCCCGGAGCTGGCTAATCGGATTAAGAGCTTGATGCAGGCTTGGGGTAGATCAGAATAGTACCTGAGTTTGGATCACTACAATAGTTACAAAAAGAAGGGGCAACCCTTTCGGCTTGCCCCTTCTTTTTTATTCTGTTTGAATGTTGCCCGGGCCCCATACAACTCTGGCGTTATCGCCACTGGACCCGCCTCTCAGCCTGGGTCACTGTCCTTAAAAATTACGGTACAGAGCCCGGGGGCCAAATCCCACGCCGGCAACTCCTTTCAACTACCAAGACTCCCGCCTATGCCAGCGCGGGCCTTGCTAAAGGGAAGTGCCATACGCAGAACAGAATTCTTTTCTGCATCGCGCCTACCTCCTTCCCTATTTCCTCAGATATAACTATACCACACTTGTCAATAGGGTTCAAGCTCGAAGCTAAGAATTCCTTTCCTCTAGGCTCCGCTTTAGTGATTCTAGCTCCCGGCGCAATTGGCTGGCCCGCCGCGACAGGCTAAGGACATAGCCAAAGACAACCGCCCATATTATGGTATAAGCAGCAAATAGATAGGCAAAATTATCTTCCATTCTGATCATACCTCCTAGCTAACATTCTGTCTCAATATCTCCACTTCCGTTTCCATCCTTCTCAAAGCCACCCTCTCCCGAAGTAAAAAAATGTAAAAGATAGTAAAAGCAAATAAGCTCACCATCAATGTTACCTGCATAGAGGCGACCAGCCCACCTGTCCTGAAGACGAGGGGCTGAGGGTGAATAGTGCGCCACAAAATAATGGATAAGGCGACAATGGGAACATCGACGAAGCCCACAATACCCACCACCGCTGCCCATCGGGCGGCCTGAGACGCCTCCGCAGCATAGGCTCTCACCATGAGGTAGGCAATATAAATCAGCCAGAGAATGGCTGAGGTGGTAAGACGAGGATCCCAGGTCCACCATTGTCCCCACATAGGCTTGGCCCATATCGAGCCAGTAATCAAAACCAGTGTGGTGAAGACCACTCCAATTTCGGCCGAAGAATAGGCTAGGATGTCCCATTTCGCCTCATGTCGCCACAAATAAAGAACGCTCCCCACAAAAACCACAAAAAAGGCCAAAAAGCTAACCCAAGCTAGGGGCACATGGAAATAGAAGATCCGCTGCACCACTCCTTGTACCGCTTCGGTAG
>JACQTR010000125.1 GCA_016210705.1 Chloroflexota bacterium
CGCTCCCCGATGAGGCAGACCATGAGGTGGACATCATCATAGTTGGTGGTGATACTGTTGGCGATGTTTTTGAGTAGAACGGTTTTACCCGCCTTGGGAGGGGATACGATAAGCCCCCGCTGCCCACGACCGATGGGAGCAATGAGGTTGATAAGACGGCCAGATAGGTTTTGCGGGACTGTTTCTAGGTTGATCAGTCTATCGGGGAATATAGGGGTCAAGTTTTCAAAGTAGGGGCGATTTTTCGCCACCTCAGGGTCAACGCCGTTTACCACCTCCACCCGCAACAACCCGTAATACTTTTCGTTATCTTTGGGGTGACGAACCTGGCCCATTACCAAGTCGCCAGTGCGTAGGGCGAAGCGGCGAATTTGGGACTGGGAAACATAGACATCGTTGAGACTGGGGAGAAGCCCATCCTGGCGCAAAAAGCCGTAGCCGTCGTCCACAATCTCTAGAACCCCTTGACGAAGGAGATGCCCCTGTTGTTCGGTGTGCACCTGAAGCAAGCGGAAGACCAGGTCCTGCTTCTTCAAATTAGTGTACCCCGAGATACCCAACTCCTTTGCTATGTCTACTAACTCTTCTCGGGACTTGCTTTCCAGCTCAACGATGTTCACGGCTTACTCTCCACTACAAGCATCTTGGGTTAAAGATGCTTAAAAATTATACCATTCATTGTCAAGCTCCGTCAAAAATACTGACAGAGGGCTGATTTTAGGCATTATGCCCAGTCTTAAGAACCAGCTAAGCCAACCGTCAGCCCGAAGGCCTTCTGCCAATCTTCGGCGAACCGCTGGATCCCGACGTCCGTGAGAGGGTGATGCACCATTTGCGTTAGAACCTTATAGGGCACGGTGGCAATGTGAGCCCCAGCCTTGGCCGCCGCCAAACAGTGCATGGGATGACGTAAGCTAGCAGCGACAACTTGGGTAGGCAACTGATAACGGCGAAACACCTCCACAATATCAGCTACCAGACTCATCCCATCCTGTCCCACGTCATCCAGCCTACCGACAAAAGGGCTTACATAAGATGCTCCGGCCAGGGCACTCAATAAGGCCTGATTAACGGAAAAACAGAGTGTTAAATTAGTTTTTATATTGTCTCTAGCCAGGGCCGATGCTGCTTCCAAACCTGAGGGTGTAATGGGGATCTTTACTACGATGTTAGGTGCCCAAGAAGCCAACTCTCGGGCCTCGTCAACCATTGAATCCGCGTCACCACTGAGAACCTCGGCACAAACAGGGCCATCCACCAAAGAGCAGATTTCCAAAATGGCCTGCTTAAAATCTGCCCCCTCTTCTTTGGCTACTAAAGAGGGATTGGTGGTCACCCCGCCTATAACGCCCCAGCGTGTTCCGTGGCGGATTTCTTCAACGTTAGCGGTATCTAGAAAGATACGCATCCTGCCTCTTTACTGTAGCATGAGACAATGTCCTTCGTCTACCCCTTCTTGTTCCAAGGTAGTGGATATTGGCTTCCCTCCCTAAGTATACCCTTGGCCACACCAATGAAATCACGGAACAGGGGATGCGGTCTTTCCGGCCGAGAGGTGAACTCGGGATGAAATTGGGTCCCAACCATCCAGGGGTGTTCTTGTAGCTCGCTGATCTCCACCAGACGACCATCGGGAGAAAGACCACTGGCCTGCCACCCCGCCTTCTCCATAGCCTCGCGGTATATGTTATTGAACTCAAAACGGTGCCGATGACGCTCGTGAACCACCGAAGTTCCATAGGCAGAGGCAGCTCGAGTGCCCGACACCAAGTGGCAGGGATAGAGACCTAAGCGCATAGTGCCTCCTTTAGCCTCCACACCCTTTTGTTCGGGCAGAAGATCGATGACAGGATAAGGAGTGTCCTGATCGAACTCGGTGGAATTGGCCCTAGACCCCAAGGCGTAGCGGGCATACTCAATTACCATAACCTGCATGCCTAGGCAAAGCCCCAGGTAGGGTATCCCCCGTTCCCGAGCGTAGCGAGCCGCCTTTACCATACCTTCGATACCTCTGAGGCCGAATCCCCCAGGCACCACGACCCCCCCCACTGAGTCTAGGACGCCATCACAGCCGTTGTTCTCCAGATCTTCGGAATGAACCCAGACCACTTCCACCTGGCGATCATGGTAGATCCCGGCGTGGCACAGGGCCTCCCGAACCGAGATATAGGAATCCTGAAGCTCCACATATTTGCCGACCAAGGCTATGGGCAGGGTTTCCTTAGGACGCTTCATCTGTTCCACCAACTGGTGCCACCCCTTCCAATCAGGGGCTCGGTTCGGTAACCCCAGCCGCCCCACCAGTAGTTCGCCTAGACCAGCCTCTTCCAAGATAAGGGGCACTTCATAGATAGTGGAAGCGGTCTCTAGAGGCACCACAGCCTGTTTATCAACATCGCAAAAAAGGGCAATCTTATCTTTTATATCGTCGGACATTGGGAAATCGCTGCGGCAGACTATGACATCGGGCTGGATGCCGATGCCACGCAGCTCTCGGACGCTATGCTGGGTGGGTTTGGTCTTCAATTCCTTAGTAGCGGCGATGTAAGGAAGGAGGGTAACATGGATGTAGAAGACGTTGTCCCGGCCCACGTCTTTGCGCATCTGGCGTATGGCCTCAAGAAAGGGAAGCCCTTCGATATCTCCCACTGTTCCCCCCACTTCGACTATCACCACATCGGCTTGGGAAACCCGGGCTACCTCTTGGATACGTTCTTTGATCTCATTTGTAATATGAGGAATGGGTTGAATAGTTCCTCCCAAGAAATCGCCCCGCCTCTCTTTAGCTATGACAGCATTATAGATCTGGCCGGTAGATATGCTAGAGACTCGGCCAAGGTTGATATCAATAAATCGCTCGTAGTGACCCAGGTCGAGATCGGTTTCGGCGCCGTCCTCGGTAACGAAGACCTCACCGTGCTGGTATGGGGACATGGTTCCTGGGTCTACGTTAATATAAGGGTCCAGTTTCTGGATGGAGACACTGATCTGTCGACTTTTAAGGATGCGCCCAATGGAGGCCACTGTGATCCCTTTACCTACAGAACTGACCACACCGCCAGTTACAAATATATATTTAGCCAACCAACGTCTCCGGCACAAGGTTTAAGAATACTGATTCAGATATAATGAAGACAGAAAAAGAAACCTGCGGAATATCCCCAAGTGGAGCGCTGTTTCGGTCGCTACTAAGAGGCCAATAACTCACGGAGCCGCTTCGAACTTATAATAACTAACCACCTCTAACTTTGTCAAGCCCTGCCTTGGGTTGATGAGTTAAAATCATCCTCCTCCCAAAAATGTTGTGGGTATTTAGCTTTAAGCAGGGAGATGTGATCAATAGTAAGTAGAGGTACGGGCAGGTGGTCCGATTCCCTTTTGACCGCGGACGAGTTCAAGCCAGTTAGCCGCGGATCCTCCAACTCCTTAGCCTGGATTAGTACCCCAAAGTTCCCCATTCCTTCAGGGCGCAGGAGCTCGCCCATGGCGAAGTGGTTAGCATCGTATTCCTTCTGTTTTAGGCCCATGTAAGCCAGCTCTTTCATCATGGAAATTAAGCCTAGATTGGTCAAAAACCGGCGCTGGCTGACAAAGCCCAGGCAGCAAACTCCGTGTTCTTGGCCAGTTACGACTAGAGAGGTAAAGTCCACATGGGCAGTGATGTCCTGGTGCCCGATGCGGCGATAGAAGTCGCTGTTGGCCATATGACGATGATAACAAAGAAGGGTGCCTTGACGACGCTGAGTGGAGTACAATTGGTGGGCGGGATAGCCATAATCAATGGTAAGTATAAAGCCTTTTGCCAGAGCTTGGGCTACTCCCGCTATCCACCGCGTCGCCTCCAGATTGACCTCTACCTGCCAACCCTCCTCAAGCTTTACATTCACCCTTCTGAGGTATTCTTTAATCTCAACTGAGGAGGGCTTGTCCACGACCTCTACCAGGCTGTCGTCTTCTAAGTCTACATATATTTCTTTAAGCTCTCCTCCTTGGCAAGTAACGCGATGAGTAGGGAACGCATCCACGAGTTCGTTAGAAAGAAAACAGCCCGTAACCCCCAGAGGAAGCCGCGATAAGCTAGCGCCCTCTCGTTCCAGAGTTTGGTAGTCCAGAGAATTGGTGAAAGCTGACAAATGAGGGAGATAACCTAAGACATCTTGGCGGAGTAAGCCCTTACCAGCTCCCATCTCCACTACCGTAAAAGGCTGGGGTCTTCCCAAAACCCCCCACATCTCCTCCAATTGGAGGGCTATGAGGGCCCCAAAGGCAGGGTGGGTGCTGGGACTAGTATAAAAGTCCCCCTGGGCTCCAACCCGCTCTATTCCCGAGGTGTAATAACCCACAGAGGGTGTATAGAGGGCCATCTCCATAAAAGTAGCAAAGGTGATCTTCCCTTCCCGCTTTATCCTTTCTTTGATCAGTTCCTCCAGGTCTCCACTTTGAGTCTTACGAAGCACTTATTCCTTCTCCGCTATTTTAACAGTGATAGTGTGGTATCCGGAAGCTCCATCAGGCAAAGGCCGCTTTCCCTCCTTGATTTGGAGTTTTCCTTGGCCATCAGTGGCTCTCACCACAAGATGATAGGTCCCAGTACGCAAGGGAAGCCACTCTTGACTCCATAATACCCAGCTATAAGGAGAAGAGGTAGGTTGTAGCTGAGCTTCTTTCCATATCTGGCCACCATCGATACTTATCTCAACTTTAGATATTCCTCTATCTCCAGCGAAAGCTACGCCGCCCATCATGGCTGGTTCGGGAGGCATAGTCTGCTCATCGGATATCTTTCTATCTTCCTCAGCATTTACATTACCCATAGTGGTTGGCTTGGGAACAAAAACCGTTCCCGAGGATGGTACATCGATGCGGGAGGTAGTCTTGATAATAGCAGTATCGCTCCAGCCCCTTCTTTGCCAGTATCCCTGATAGTCATAATCCACAATTTCGATTTTAGAGAGCCATTTAACGTTCTTCATGCCGTAGATCCCCGGTATGATGAGCCGAGCCGGAAAGCCATGGCTCTTGGGCAGAGGTTCTCCGTTCATATCATAGGCCACTAATACGTCCTGGGTTAGACCCTGCTTCAAAGTAAAACTATCACTATAGTCATCCCAGGCGTAGGCTACCACCTCTTGGGCGTTAGCCGCCATTCCTGCCTCGGCCAGCAAATGGCGTAGGGTTACCCCTCTCCATAAGGCATTACCCATAAGATGCCCACCTACCTCATTACTGATGCATTCCAGAGTAGCGATCATCTCTTGCGCTGGAAGAGCTCGCAATTCATCGTAAGTTAGTTCTAAGGGGTTGTTTACCAAACCAGTCAATATTAAGCGCCATTCCTTAATGGGGACGTCGGGTTCAAAAAGGTCTTTAGCCACTATGTAAAAATGTTCGTTGGGGGTTACATAACTAGGCATGGTGCCCCGAGAGGTAGCCACCCTCTTCCCCAACTGATAGAGGAGCCGCCATAAGCCGCCCACGGTGGCCACAACTAAAAGACCCAGGGCTACTTTAGTTAGAAGCTGTCGCCGAATGTAAGCATTTTCTGACGTCATGGCGGCAGGCCGTAGGCTATTATAAAGCAGCGGGAGGGAGAAAGCATAAATTAAATAGGCTATGAGAGTCGAAGACGCTACACGTATGGTACCAGCGTGAGTGGAACTACCCCAAAATCCAGCGCCCAAGGCTGGAACGAGGACGCTCATGGTAAAAAGCCAAACGCCAAGAGCCATAGGGACGAGGGCCCAAGATACTTTCCACCATGGACCAGGAGACCGCCAAATCCGGACGTATAGCATGCCCAAAAGACCAGCCACAATCATTTGCCCCAAGGTGAGGCCTACGTATAGAAGGGGTTTGGCATAGTATCCCAAAGCGTTCAATAAATAAGAGAAGATAAAAAGCGGAAGAAGACTCAACACTTTGTCGGCTAAAATATCCAACAAAGAGGGGACATCCAACCAGATACGCAGGAGAAACATGGCCAAGGCCATGATTAGTCCCGCCACAAGACCAGCTACAAATCCGATACTCTTATATGCCCCTTGGGTAGTCTCTATTTTCTGGTTCATCGGAAGTTAAGGTAAATTGAGATTCACCCGCCAGGTAAAGAAATTAGCTCAGGCTTTGGGGGATAACAACCGGTTTAGTTCTTCTTTGGACAGAAGACCTCTCTCCAAAACGATCTCCCGAATAGTTCTTCCCGTTCTTAAGGCCTCTTTGGCTATATCGGCGGCAGATTGGTAACCTATGTACGGGTTGAGAATAGTAGCCAACCCCAGGCTCCCCTCGAAGAGTTGCCGGCACCTTTCCTCGTTGGCAGTGATCCCTAAGACGCAGCGCTGGGCAAAGAGATGAATGGCATTTTTTAGTATTGCCAAGGATTGTAGCAGGCAATGACCCATGAGTGGCATGGCTATATTCAGCTCTAATTGGCCGGATTGAATGGCTAATGCGATGGCTTCGTCGTTGCCAACCACCTGATAGGCGACCATACTCATCATTTCGGCCATCACCGGGTTCACCTTGCCCGGCATAATAGAGGAACCAGGTTGCAAGGGAGGCAGATTGATCTCCCCGAAGCCGGTGCGGGGGCCTGAACTGAGTAGTACAAGGTCATGGCTTATTTTGATAAGATCTAGGGCTAAAAGCTTGAGGGCAGCGGACAGTTCGGCGAAGGCATCGGGGTTTTGGGTAGATTCCACCCTATCCTCAGCACTTGATAGTTTAAGACCAGTAAGCTCCGCCAACTGAGGCACCACACGGCTAAGGTATTCGGGGTGAGCGTTGATACCAGTACCCACAGCGGTACCTCCAAGGTTCACCTCGGCCAAGACTGGTACGACCTTGTCGATCCGACGGTAGTTGCGCCTCATGTTGTGGGCGTAGGCTTTAAACTCCTGACCCAGGGTTATAGGCACCGCGTCCTGCATATGGGTGCGTCCTGCTTTAAGGATGTCCTGAAACTCACCAGCTTTTTGGCGAAAAGCAGATTCCAATTCTTCTACAACGGGGAGGAGTTCCTTTACCAAGAGCAGCGCCGCCACCCTAACGGCGGTAGGGAAGACATCGTTGGTGGACTGGGAGTGGTTCACGTGGTCGTTGGGATGGATCAGGGAATAGTCTCCACGCTTCCCCCCTAGAATTTCTATGGCTCGATTAGCAAGCACCTCATTCATATTCATGTGGAGGGAAACGCCGGCCCCTGCTTGATATACGTCCACCACAAATTGCTCCTGCCATTGGCCTTTTAGAACTTCCTCGGCAGCCTGAACAATGGCTCGGCCCAAGGTCGGCTCCAGTTGGCCAGTGGCCATATTGGCCAGGGCAGTAGCCTTTTTAACATAAGCCAGGGCTTTTATCAAATAGGGATGGGCTCTGAGACCACTGACGGGGAAATTCTCCACAGCCCTAAGGGTTTGGATCCCATAATAAACCTCTTGGGGAACCTCTCGCTCCCCCAAAGAGTCTCTTTCTAGCCGAGTGGCCACGGCTATCTCACCTTATAGGCGGGTAACCAAATTTCTGGGCGTTGGCATCGGCCACAGCCTGAATTTTGGCCACTTCTGCTTCGGCTCCGGGGCGAAGGAGATGGCTAAAGCGTCCCTGGTGCTTAAAGTACTCCGTGACCGGCAAGCGACGGCTCACCTGCCTCACCGAAGTAATAGCCCCGTTCTCCATCTCGTATAGAGGGTAAAGGGCAGTCTGCACCGCCAACTGAGCCACCTTAATGGTGAGGCTAGAATCATGGGCCCAGCCCAAGGGACAAGGAATATGGACCTGAAGATACTTAGGGCCCGAAATAGATAAGGCCTTTTTTACCTTACGTTGAAGGTCAGGAGGATAACCCACCGAGGCCACGGCCACGTAAGGGATGCCATGGGCAGCAGCGATGGCCGGCATGTCCTTTTTTTGTGCTGATTTACCCCAAGAGGAAGGCCCTATGGGACTAGTTCTAGTTCTGGCCGCCAATGGGGTCAGGCTGCTGCGCTGGACGCCCGTGTTCATATAGGCTTCGTTATCGTAGCAGATATAAAGTATATCGTGGCCACGCTCTAACATGCCGCTAAGCGCCTGGAGACCGATATCAGCAGTAGCTCCATCTCCCCCTTGGGCGATAACCTTAGCCTCTTGACTACGGCCCAAAACCTTAAGAGCAGCCTCTATGCCGGAGGCCACGGCTGCGGAGTTTTCAAATAAGGAGTGAATAGCGGGCACCTCCCAAGCCGACTCCGGATAACGGGAGGTGGTGATCTCCAGACAGCCGGTGGCGAAGGTAACTATGATTTCTTTACCAGCAGCCTCTAAACATAGACGAGCCCCTAGAAGAAGCCCACAACCGGTACAAGCGGTATGACCTGGTGCTATTAAAGGTTTCACCGATCGGCTAATAGTTGTCATTTTATCCTTCTTCCAATAGCTCTCTATTTAGGCCGATGAATTCCAATTCCCCACCCTCTACCTCCGCTTCCATCCGGTTAACTATTTGTTTCAAACTGGTTGGGGATATATCTCGCCCCCCTAAGCCAGCGATGAAACCTCTGATGTAGGGACGATAAGTTTGGTTATAAAAGGCGGAGCATAGATCGCCAGTGGTTATTCCCAATCCCCCTAAGGAGATGGCTTTCTCCACCACGGCTACTTTAACCCCAGGCCTCAGGGCACGACGAATAGCCTCCGCTGGAAATGGCCGATAGGCTCGCAGCTTAAGCACTCCAACCTTTTTCCCCTGCTCCCGCATCTCATCGGCTGCCACCTTCATGGTGGTTACCATCGAGCCCATACCCATAAGTACTACATCCGCATCGGCCACCTGATATTCCTCCACCAACCCCCCTTGGTAACGGCCAAAGATCCGGCCGTATTCCTGAGCCACCTCTTCGATAATCCCTTTGGCCCTCTCCATGGCCTGGTGTATCATGTAACGGCTCTCCATATACTTATCGGGCTCGGCAAAAGCACCCATGGTCAAGGGGCTCTGAGGTGTTAAGTAATAGAGAGGTTGATAAGCAGGCAAAAAAGCATCCACCTCCCCTTGGGTAGGAAGGTACACCGGCTCGAAGGTGTGGGTTAGGAGGAAGCCATCGATACAAACCATAAGCGGCAGCAACACCCTATGGTCTTCAGCTATCTTATAGGCTTGGATATGCATATCCACAGCCTCTTGGTTGTCCTCAGCATAAAGTTGTATTACCCCGCTATCGCGGACATAAATGGAATCCTGCTGATCATTCCAGATGTTTAAGGGAGCGGATAAAGCCCGGTTGCCGCAACTAAGGACAACAGGAAGCCTCAAGCCAGCTATGTTATACAGAACCTCACTCATTAGAGCCATACCCTGGGAGCTGGTAGAGGTGTAGGTACGGGCACCAGTGGCGCTGGCTCCCAACACCACCGAAGCCGCCGAATGTTCGCTCTCTACATTAACGAACTCAGCCTTCAGCTCGCCATCGGCCACGATCTCGGCCAGGTTCTCCACGATATGGGTTTGCGGCGTGATGGGATAGGCAGATATAACCTGGGCGCGACACAACTTCACCGCTTCGGCCACCGCCCGGGAGCCCTCTAAAACCCGAAGCCCCTCCAAGCTTGCCGACTTTACCATCTACTTTTCCTCTATAATCATCTCTATATCACGAACAGGGCAGACCTCGGCACAGATGCCGCAACCCTTGCAGTAGTCCAGGTCGGTGGTGTACTTCTTCTTCTCCAGGGCGTACACGACGGCATCGGGGCACACCAGCTCGCACAGGCGGCAACC
>JACQTR010000133.1 GCA_016210705.1 Chloroflexota bacterium
ACCCCTTGCTCCAAGGTATTCCAAATCTTGCTCACCAAATTCAGCATTCCCAACACCCCGAAATAAGGCCAAGGGACAAAATCAAAGTTATTATAGAAATAGAAGCCTGATAACCGGCAGTGCGCTATGCCCAACCCCTCCACCAGGGCCTTATCCTGCATCATGCCGATGGAGAAGTCTACCTCCGCCTCCTTTAGCTTCTGACCGTAAGCGTAATAAGAGGGATTCTCCAATACCTCGAAGTCGGCCAGCTCACTCATGGGCTCCAGTAGCTTTTCGGCTCTTTCCAGGGACTCAGGTGTCTCTCCCCATAAGCCGATTACCGTGGGTCTCAGGTTCAAATCGTAAAACAAAGCCCGTGCCAAGGAGGCAGCAAAGTTAGCATAGCCCAGTATCCCCACATGTTTGCCCGATATACCAGCTAGGGCCCAACTGGCGTTGTAATTACCCTTCATAATCCGTGCCACCCGATCCATATCGGCCTGCAATTGGACTTTAGCTTTCTCCACATCCCCGAACTCCCTGGCCAATGCTATGTACCACTCCTCAGTGTTGTGAATCCCTATAGGTAGGGGGCGATCTTGGCCTATAACTCTCAATCCCAGGGAATTGGACTTTTCCTCGAAGTCGGGGAAGGACTCTGAGGTAAGGAGATAATTGGCCTCGGCATTAGCGATTTGGGTCAATCCTTCTACTGGCGTGTTCCAGAACACGGGCATATTAACCTTTACGTCTGCCGCTCGTAACAGTCGTAGTATCTCCTGGATGTCATTGGGCCAATTGTTGGAACCCATTAGTTGAGGCCCCACGATGTTGATTCCTTCTTGCCTCTCTGCCTTAATGGCAAAACGGTCCATCACCGCGGTCCATACCCACTCCGCCCCTCGGTTGAATCCCCCCATAAAACCAGCGGTATCGATGGCGATAAAGGGTATACCTAGTTCCTCCTCTGCTTGATCGGCCACTCGTCGAATATCGTCCTCGATGATAGAGGAGGCGCAGGTAGTGAGGATAAAACCGATACGTGGCGTCTTTCCGCTTCGTGTCCAACGATAGCGAATGGCCCGCATCAGGAGCTCCTCATTCTGGCCGTGAATAATTTCTACCCTTTGGAGTCCTGTTCCCGCTAAGGGCGAATAGTAACCATCCACCACCGGTCCGCCGCCCCGCATATACATGGCCAAGGAGGTACAGCCGACTACCCCGTGGGCTATGCCAAAAGAGCCAAGGATCCCAGCAAGAGCTTTCTCCGCACCTACTATAGGCCCTGGTTCAAAGCGGTCAACGTATTCAATGGGTGGCTTGGTGATCTTCATCATTTTCGATGAACCTTTTCTTTTAGGAGAGGTTATTCAAGGGCCTTCCGTAAAGCCTGCCATATAGGGTTGGGCTTCTTCCCTGGCGCTGTGATGCCATAACAGACTCTATGAGGGTTTTGCATAGGGCCTTGGTACCTCTAAACCCAACAAACCGTCCCGGAGCATGAAGTCTCCGCCGCAGGCGGGGGGAGCTATCTACCCAAACCGCGTTGGAAGGCTCGAAAAGACCTGCCTTGGCCCGAGGCGGGAAGTCGGTATAAAGATAAACACTGTTGCTGGGGTCTACGCCTATCTTGTCGAGGAAGGCCTCTGGGGGGGTAATACCCCAGAGGAGCGGTTGACCATTAATCAGCGGGATCTTGGGATTGTAGCCCATCGAAAGATAGTATTCCACATCATGGTGAAGCTGCTTAACTGTTATATTGGCCACCCCTGCGTCGTCGCTGCCAAAATCCACATGTATAGTCTCCATCCCCAATTCATGACACATCCGTCCCCATGACAGGCCTAGAATGAGGTTACCTTGAATTATGGCCGTCTTTCCCGTCACCATCTCCTGGCACTGTTTCCATACCTCCTTTATGTCGGCGTACTCCGTGGCGATTAGCTTTTCCCCCCTCTCCTCTCGACCGAAGAAACGGGCCAAGTCTCTGATCCAAAGGCTAGAGGCCTCGACTCCTAGAGGCATACTGCCCGGAATATAAGGGGTGCCAAATTTCTCTTTCATCTTTATAGCTAAAGGAAAACCCCAACTGCCACTACATATGACGTTGGCTGCCACCTCTGGAGCGGTACGAACATAGTCATAGTCGCCCCCGATCAGAGCACGATGGACTTTTAATCCTAAAGCCTCAATGTATCTGCCTAACTCCTCCACGTCGGCGGGATATTTGCGCCCGCCTAGTTGTGAGTAGTCGTTATTCTTTTCCTGATCGAGGACACCGTTGCGAACACAATGAGGTGCGAACTGCTCTTCAGATACACCTAAAATGTTTACAGCATTGGGGATGATCCTTTGGGGATGGTCCATGAGGCTGACGTAGGGAACGACAGCGTCATCCTTGAAGCCGTAAATTTGATCAAATCCGGCGCTGGGGAAATGGACTATCTTGGCCTTCACCAGAGGCTGTGCTTTTTCCACCACTCGGGGGATATCGTCCAAAGTGATGCCCGGGGCACAACAGGTGAGAATAACGATGAGCTTAGGTTGGTAATCTTTATCTACTGCTAGTACAGCATCATATAGCTCCCCCTCGGCACCAAAAATTATATGTTGCCGATCCATAGCGGTGGTGGGCATGTGCAGGAAAGGTGTTCCACGAGTGTTGATCACAGGATTCATAAAAGAGCGGACGCTGGCGTTACAATTGAGGGGGCCATGAACGAGACATACTGTATCCCTCATGTGTTGGAGGGTGGTGGCAGCCATGATAAAGAGGCACCAGCCATAAGGGGTGTATCTCACCTGGCTCTGACGCATACGATCACAGGCGTAGGGGTCGTTGGGTGAGCTCTGATGATAGAGCTCTTCGAGGGTGGTCCAGTACAGTTCTGTTGTCACTAAGATACTAAGCTTTCTCTACGCCTTTAGGGTAAACGTCATATGAGGCCAATTGAAAAACTAACCAAACTGCTTAATAAGATACTTAATTGTAGCAATTTATCCTTATTATTGTCAAGGCGAGGGCTTCACAAGAATGGTGAGGCTGCTCTCCCTTTGTACTAAAGCCCGTTCGGCTGAGTGGGGAGGTCTTTCGGCCTGCAGTTCGGCCCCCTGAGTTCACTGCCTAAGGGCCGAAACTGGTGCTCCCAAGCCGCGCTACGTCGAAGGCTCGGGCAAAAGACAAAGCAATTGGGTTTTCTGATTAGCTTCTTTGGCTTCTGCTATTAATCCTCTCCTTTTTTCTCTGCCTTAGCCTCTAGCCAGCGGTAAACCCAAGCTTGTTCCTCCTCTATAGTTGTTACTTCTTGATCCAGACGTGCCTGGTGGAGGGCCTTAAGAAGTTTGCCTAAGTCGGTGCCTGGCAACACCCCCATCCGCTGCAAGGCTTGGCCATTTAGGTGAGGCTTGATATAGCGTAGCGTATTGAGATAGGTTTGCAGACGGTTTTGAATCAACGAAGAGTCGGTAGCCAAGCTTGCTGCTAGTATAGCTTGGTTGGAGCGTTGCTGTAATAAACGGTATATTCTGCTGGGGAGAAGATCGGCTTGAGCTAGGCTAGGGATGTCCTCTTTTATCTGCAAAGTATCCATGATAACCTTTGCTGTACCTTTGGTAAGTCTCAGCGACTGTATAACGGCCTCTGCCCCTTCTGGGCTGAGGGCATAACAGAAGATGGCCAGATAGAGGCTGGGTGGGGGTGGTGGGGTTCCCCAGGCTTGACGGGCCTTCGGGAAAACCTTCGCCAGCCAGCTATCGCCGCTCAAAGAGGCATGGAGGGTGATCCCAAGTGCCGCGGCCCGATTTAAGATTGTCTCGGGTTTCTCCTCTTTTAAAATTAGCTCCCATCCCTGGCGGAGGCGATCCCGGCCTACCGTGTTTAACATAGCTCTATCCCGTCGCAGGTAGGCCTCGGTACCCTTTTCTAATCGAAAGCCCAAGCGTTGCTCATAGCGTAGGGCCCGTAGTATGCGCGTAGCGTCATCCTTAAAGCTTTCCGGGTGGAGGATTCTAATAAGGCGTTTTCTTAAATCACCTCTGCCCCCAAAGGGGTCGATTTGTTCGCCAAAGCGGCTAGGGCTGAGATGGATAGCCATGGCGTTGATGGTAAAATCTCGACGGTGGAGGTCTTCCATTAGGGTACTCGGTTCAACTTGAGGTAGGGCCCCAGGACGACGGTATCGCTCGCGGCGGGCAGTGGCCACATCTATAGTATAGGGACCCCAGCCAAAGCTGGCGGTGCCGAAAGAGGGGTGGGTCACCTTAGGGAGACCTAAAATCACCGCAAAATGGGGAACTAAAGCTAAAGCATCTCCCTCCACCGTGAGGTCGATATCGAGGCTGGGTCGTTTCAGGAGGATGTCTCGCACCGCTCCACCCACCAGGTAGAGGATATGGCTTTGGGCGGCGGCGATGTCACTCAGCTTACGCAGCGTAGCCAAAAGCTCCGATGGTAAACCCTCAGTGAGCTGGCGTACTAGATTACTGCTACTCAACTTCCTTATCTGGTTGGGCTAGATGGAGCCTTCGGTCGGCTTAATCTTCCTTTATTCCCAGATATTCCTCGTAAGACATGAACCGATCCTCTTGCACCCAGCACATGAAGCGGCGGTTGGCGGTGGAGATGGGGCCGATATCGCCATGACGATCCACTAGGGCCTCCAACCTACGGGAGCAGATCTGGCAAAGGTGGACGTAGTGGTTCTTGTCCCAGACCAGGCGGAACTTACCAGAGACGGAGCCACCGCATTTGAGACAGGTTTTAGTCTCCACTTATAGTCTCCTCCAGAATGGCCTTTATCTTCTCTCTCTCCTGGCTGCTGTGAGCCAAACGGCGGGTATAGATGTAGTTCATTTCCTCATCGAAGAAATAGACATTGATATGATCTTGGCTAGCTAAGCTTTCGGCGTCATACTTTTGTGCTTCATGCGACAAGTTCCAAAAGACGTCGAAGGTTAGCTCGCCGAATTGCAAGCGTAGCGCCAGTCCCCAAGCCTCTTGCTGTTGGCATGGTCGGGAGGTTAGAGCCAGCGGGGTACGCCATTGAGAATGGATGGTATCGGCAGGGGCCTTGACCAGAAGGGCTGTCTGTCCCTCGGAACGAATAGACCAACAGCCGGGTGGCTGGGTGCGCAGGAACTGGACAATAGCCTCGGGCAACTCTACACTCATCTTGGTCTCCTAGCTTCTTCCTAGACGTTCCATAAGGGCGGCCAAGTGCTTGACGCCCAAGGCTAAATCGGCGAGGCGGATGTTTTCGTCGGGGGCATGCATACGGCAGTCGGGGTATTCCACGCCTATGCCTACGGTGGGAATGCCTAGAGTCTGGGTGAAGCAAGCCATGGGGCCACTGGCCACCATGGTAGGGAAGATAACTGGCTCCATTGGATAGACTTGGCGGGCCGCTTCTTTCACCATCTGTACTAACGGGGCATCCAAAGGAGTGCGGGCTGGTTCCTCGCCTTCCACGGCTTGGGAAAGGGCTATATCGGTAAAGCCATGTTTGTCTAAATGGCGGCGCAGTTTGGACAAAATGTCCTCTGGCCTTTGTTGAGGTACGAGACGAAAGTCCAGCTTGGCCTTGGCCACTGCGGGCAGGACGGTCTTAGACCCCTCTCCTATGTAACCAGCATATAGGCCGCAGATATTGACGGTGGGCTGGAAAAGGTGGTGAAGGGTGAGGGCGGTTCCTGTCAGGCCATTAACAAAGCGGTTGAGGCCCAGGCTTTGTTGTAGCTCTGCCTCCTCTGAGGGCAGAGAGCGGGCGGCATCCACCTCTGCGGATGTAGGTGGACGAACGTCGTCGTAGAAGCCCTCGATGAGGATGTTGTCCTGGGGGTCTTTTAGGGTGTTGAGGGCCCATACCAACTGCCAGGCGGGATTGGGGACTATGGTGGCTAAAGAGGAATGAACGTCCCGAGAGGCCCCCTGAGCCTCCAGTTCTACGTAGAGGATCCCTTTGAGGCCCAGAACAAGGGTAGGCTGGCCTTGCCAATTGACACCAGCTCCCTCCCAGAGACAGCCATCGGCTCGTAACAGGGGGCGGTGTTCGCGAACAAAGGCAGCCAGGTGAGGGCTGCCGATCTCCTCGTCTCCTTCGATGCAGAACTTTATGGTAACCGGCAGACTGCCCTTTATCGCCAGCAGGGCCTTTATGGCTGCCAGGCGAGCGATGATGTTGCCTTTATTATCGGCAGCCCCTCGGGCCCGCAGGTGGCCGTTGTATAGGGCAGGTTCAAAGGGGGGAGATGTCCATAGCTCCAGGGGTTCGGGAGGCTGGACATCATAGTGATTATAAAATAGTAGGGTATTGGGGGAATCTCCAGCCAGCTCTCCGTAAACTAGGGGGCAATTCCCGCCTGGTGGGAGAAGAACTTGGGTGGCGATGCCAGACTCCTGGAGCATCGCCGTCACCAATCGAGCACTCTCCTCGACGCCTATTCCCTGGGCGCTGATGCCAGGCTGGCTACAGAGACGAATCAAGTCTGCTACTGTTTCAGAGAAGTGGTTATCAATGTAGTCGAAGATTTTTTTCAGCAATATTAGCCTCCTAACCAACCAGCCACGGTGGATGGCAGGGCGTGACTGGTTCCTGTTTCGATGGTACAGGGGGGCAGCGACTGAAGAAAGGCCTCACCATAAGAGCGCGATTGAAGGCGGCGGTCGAGGATAACTATGGCCCCCCGGTCGCTACGGCTGCGGATGAGCCGCCCAAAGCCCTGTTTAAAGCGGAGAATGGCTTGGGGTAAAGCATATTCTTGAAAAGGGTCCTCGTAAAGCTCGGAGCGAGCGGCGAAAACAGGCTCGTTGGGAACGTTGAATGGCAATCGAACAATGACTAAGACACTTAGGGCTTCTCCCACTACGTCAATCCCCTCCCACAGACTGCTGGTGCCCAAGAGGACAGCCCTGGGGTTGGCCTTGAAGGCAGTCAGTAACGAGTTGGCAGAACCATCTATTCTCTGGCTCAAAACCAGAATATTCTCCGCCTCTAGAGGCGATCGAAGGGCGGCGCTGGTAGTGCGCAAAGCCGCGTAAGAGGTGAACAGAACCAAAGTGCGTCCCTGGGTGGTACGACATAGGTCTGCCAGGGTTCGCTCTATAGCCTTTTGGTAGCCGTTTTTATCGGGCTCAGGGATATCTTGGGCCATGTAAATAAGGGCTGAGCCTAGGTAGTCAAAGGGTGAGGTGAGAAGAAGGTCGTCGGCTGTTTCTAAGCCGAGGCGGTTTTTTATATAACGAAAGCTACCCTCGGTACTTAGGGTGGCGCTGGTTAAGATAACGCTGTCTTTGTCGCCAAAAAGGTTCTTTACCAACAAGCCCCCCACCTCAAGGGGAGCGGCCCATAAAGACAAGGGGCTCCGCTGGCCATCGCCTGTAATCCAATATACCGTTTCCGATTCTGGGGCCGAGATAATGGCCTCAAGCTGGTGTCGCAGTTCGCCGAGGCGAAAAAGCAGAGAAGATAATTCCGCCATGAGGTCGTCATAGTCCAAAATTCTGGTGTCAGCCAGGACTTCCAAGCTGGAGTGAAGTCGGCCCAATGCATCCTCGATAGCCACCAAGGCTAGACTCAAGCTCTCCCAGGCCTTTTCCACATCTAACCAAGCTGGCTGATGACGCTGGCTGGAGGATAGGCGCAGGCGAGGCTCGTAATCCCCAGCCTCCTGACCATGATGGCGCAGAAAGAGGGAGACGGCATTAAAAAATTGCTTTAGATAATCCTGTGCGGCGTAAATCTCCTGCCTTAAATCGGCAGCTAGTTCTTCGATGCGTCGCTGGGCCACGCTGTCTGCCAAGCTGCCCCGGAAATGATTACTTATATTGTGGAGGAGCCCCTGTCTTGGCTGGCCAGTTCCTTCCGCACTCAGTCGATTCAAAGGGTCGGCAAGCTCCCGCTGGGTGATGCGGAAGCCGAACTGGGAGGTAGCCTTCTCTTCCAAGTGGTGGGCTTCATCGATGACTAGGTGCCCATAGGAGGGAAGGATCTGGTTGTGGCTGGCAGCGTCAGAGAGGAGAAGGGCGTGATTTACAATTACCAGATGGGCTGCTTGAGCCCGGCGTCGGGCCCGATAGAGGAAACAGGAACCCTGACGTTGATGAGGGCATCGCTCCGCCAGGCAATTATCGGCCTGAGAGCAAACCCGTTGCCAGAAAGCCGTTTCCTCATTGTTTAGGTTGAGTTCGGCTCGGTCGCCACTTGTGGTTGAGGACAGCCAAACCAGGATACGAAGCATGGTTTTGATCTCGGCAGGGGACATGTCATCACTGTCCTTGCGCCACAGGTTCCATCGCCGCCGACATAAATAGTTATCCCTACCCTTTAGAAGGGCGTAGCGGGCAGGCAAAGGCCCTAATGTAGCTTCTAGAGCGCGTAGGAGGTCGGGGATGTCTTTGGACAGCAATTGTTCCTGGAGGTTTATAGTGTTGGTGGATATTACTACAGAGGTGTCATTCTCTAGGGCAAAGAAAAGGGCTGGCAATAGATAGGCTAGGGATTTGCCGGTGCCAGTGCCGGCCTCCACCATTAGGTGGTGTCCATCATTAAAGGCCTGGGCCACTGCCTTGGCCATTTGAACCTGTTGGGGGCGTTCCTCGAAATTAGGGAGGGTTGTGGCCAAAGGGCCTTCTGGCTGGAGGAAGCTGGTAAGTTTCGCCACCTCTATGAGTTTTGTGAAGTGGCGAAGGCGTGGAGCTTCTTCCTTCTCTTCCGCCACAAGGGTTTCTAGGCTATCTACGGGCAGCGCTAAGGGTGGGGAGGCTAAGGCTTGCTCCTCTTCTAGGCCGCGAAAAAGGCGGTGTAGCGGCCAAACCCCACGGCTGGCCACTGATGCCATCTCCGCCCTGAGAAGAGGGGGGAAAATACGCATTCTCTCTAACAGGCCAAGGAAAACTTGCCTAGCAGTCATGGCGTCGGGCAGGGCACGATGGGGGTTGGGATGGGATATGTTCAAATGGGCAGCTACCGTGACTAGGCTATAATCGGCGAGCTGAGGCAGAAGGATGGATGCCAGCTCACAGGTATCGTATGTGGGGTTTGCCAGAAACAATCCATTTTGGTTAAGAAAATCTAGATCAAAGGGGATGTTGTGGCCGATGAGGGGACATTGCCCAATGAAGGATATGAGTTCCCTTTTGAGGGTCTCTAAAGGTGGTGCTTCATCCAGTTCCCTTTGGGATAACCCGGTTAAGTGTTGTACGAAATGGGGGAGGAGCTGCTGCGGATTAACCAGGCTATGATGAATGTCCAATATCTGCTCGCCTTGAAACTTGACGGCGGCGATCTCTATTATCGCGTCTTTGTCCTTTTGTAATCCGGTGGTCTCCAGGTCTAGCGAGATGTGGGGTTGGTTCATGGCGATCCTACTTGAACCATTGTATCACCTGAGCGACGAAAGGGGAAAGCCATGGTGTTTTTCAGAAGATTAGTTCCTATAATGCGGGAGCAAGTTAAGTAAGCCCTATCGGGCCAAATAGGGTAGCAGCCATCCAAAGGTTGCAGCAAAGGATAGGCTTAGAGCTAACCATTGCCACAATCGCCTGTTTTGATTTAGAAAAGGGATAAGGGCAATAGCTGCGCTAAAGGCCAGGACGGTTAGAGTGAAGGCCAGATTGGGGCTGCCCAATCCTGAGCCGGGAACTAGGTTGGTAACCGTAAGGTAGAACAGCCCTGCTATCATCCCCAGAAGGGACCAAACCAAGGGAATGAATAAAGCCAGTACGATCCCTAAAAGGCTTAAAGAGGTGCCCTCTGGCAAACGTCGAATTAAGCGCTCCAAATTTAAAGTAGGTAGCATGGCAGCGCCAGCGCCTATAAAAACCATTCCCATGACTAAGCCGGCGGTGAGACCGGCCACAACTTCCTTCAAGCCATATGTTCCTTTGGTATATTGGTTTGAACCAGGTAGCTCTCCAGACCCTGCCGTCGCAAGCCTTGATGTATTGCCTCCCCTTGGCTTTTGTCGATGGCCAGGGTGAAAAGAACCGGGCCCGTTCCCGTTATGTGGATGGAGCTGGCTCCAGCGGCCAAAAAGTGGTTATGATACTCGGCCAAGGAGGTAAAAGTAGCATATGCGACCCGTTGAAAAACGTTGCCAAGAAGGGTTGAGGCCAGGGGTTCACCTAATTCTAAAGATTCTATTAACTTTGCTGTAATCTCCCCTGACGTGTAGTCTCTAGGATCCAAGTTAGCGTACATTGTTTTTGTTTTTTGTGCTAGTGAATGGGGAGGCACCAAAAGCACCACCCAGGTTTTAGCAAAAGAAGGTAAGGGGGTTATAATATCGCCCCGGCCCTGTGCCAGGGCAGTGCCATCATAAAGGAAGAAAGGTACATCGGCTCCTAATTGGGCTGCTAAAAAATGGAGAGTCTCTAGGCCAAGGTTCAACCTCCACAGCTCATTGAGCCCTTGAAAGGTAGCGGCGGCATCGCTACTGCCTCCCCCCAGTCCAGCAGCTACCGGAATTACTTTGTTAAGGTAGATAGAGGCTCCATTTTGCCAACCGGTGCTCTCTTTGAGGAGCTGTGCTGCTTTCACCACCATATTCTCTGGCCCGACGAGGTGAGGGTCGTTGCAATGGAAATCAATATTAGGATGAGGTTGAAAGGTTAGGCTGTCGGCGAGAGAGATGGTCTGCAGGATACTTCTAATCTCATGGTAACCATCAGGTCGGATTTCCAAAACCTCTAAGGTAAGATTGATCTTGGCGTAGGCGGGAAGAGTTAACGCCATTTTCTCCACTAACTCTCTTGCATCACCTGTGACAGTTTGGCCCACTCGGCGAGGCTCAAGGTTTCGGCTCGTCGTCGGGGATCGATATCGGCTAGCTGGAGCAAAAAGGCAGCCTCTTTGGGAACTATACCTAGCCCTTGGGCTAGGGCGTTGGCTAACTGCTTGCGCCGGGCACTGAAGCCAGCTCTCACCGTTGGAAAGAACCTGTCTCCCACCTCCAAGGGAGGACGCTCATGAACATCGATTCTAAGGATGGCGGAGTCTACCTTGGGAGAGGGATGGAAACTTCGAGCGGGAACATAGTCTATGATAGTGGGCTGGCCGTAGAATTGGACGCTGATAGCAAGGAGGCTCATTTCTCCAGGGCGGGCGACTATGTTTTGGGCCACCTCCTTCTGGATAGTGACCACCAGACACTTTGGTTTAAGCTGAGCCTCTAGAAAATGGCGTAGAACCGGTGAGGTGATGTAATAAGGTAGATTAGCTACTACCTTGTAGGTGGAAGGAGACTCTCCTTTAGGGGCCGCTAGAAGTACCGAGGGCTGGTAATCCAATATATTGCCCTGAATGACCAAGACGTTGGTGGATAGGGCCAATAACTCCTTTAGGCCCGCCGTCAGCCGAGGATCGACCTCAATGGCGATTACCCATCTTGCCTTTTTAGCTAGCTCCTGGGTGAGAATGCCCAGGCCCGGCCCTACCTCAATAACCGTATCGTCTGGATCCAGTTCGGCGGATGATACGATACGCTGTAATACTCGGCCATCGACGAGAAAATGCTGGCCCAACCTTTTTTGGGCCCGTATGCCTAAACGGCGTAGCCGCTCTCGGGTCTGGGCAAGCAGGCTAAGGGGCTGTTCATGGGGCATGCCTTGACCTTGCTACTTAGGAATAATCCAGGGGATTCTCTCCGGGGAAGGGGATGGGGTAAGCAGGTAGATGTCTACCCACCGGGCCGTCCATGCGTTGGTTTCATCTTCTCCAAAGGCCAAATCTATCCGCATTCCTTTGATACCCCCTCCAGTATCGGCAGCCAGCCCCTGACCATAACCGGGGATGTACATTTTAGTATAGAAAGGAATCACCGTGGGGTCTATAGCTACTATCCCTTTTTCCGCCGGCAGCCCCAAATAGGTTAGGCCATAGCGGGGATCGTCTTTGGACTTACCCCCATGGCTGGCATTATAGGAGGTGGCAAACACCCGCAGCCGGCGCCAATAATAGACGGTACCCTCGGGAGTATCCAGAGGGTGATTGACAATCTTGGTGCCATAGACGATTACAGTGTCGGTAAGCTCTTTTTCTACCCATTCCTGGATTTTGGTGCGCTCTGTCTCCACTCCATCTTCGTAGGTAACGTGACTAATCCATTGGCGCAATCCATTTTGACCCACTTCTTGAACTTGCTGCTGATCTAGCTCCAATTGGGGGTCAGCTCTATATATGGTGTTGTGTGGAATAACTGCTTCTTCTTTAATCCACTCCTCACTAACACGCGTCACTTTGATGTTCGTAGGACCTCGGATAAGGCTGGTGAGAGGCGGGTCAACCCGATCCAGGGGGCCTAATTGCACTCCCTGTTGAGCTAGGACTAGGTCCACGCTTGGCTGGGTGGTACGTAGGGAGAGGGATTGCTCATCTACCTCTAGGAGTACGTCTTGGGCTCGCTCTATATAGACGTGTGTTCCCGCTGTTGCCTTGGCCTCGAGCTTAGGGTGAACTACATCGCCAGGGTGGACATCTATATCACCGTTTTTCAAGCTTTCTGCCACTGTTGTCTTTGTGGTGAGGAGGGATACACTGAGTCCGTTCTCGTGGACATAGATGGGTACTCCCTGTTGGTTGGTGAAGACTAAGGAATCCTCTCTGCTGAACCAGGGCAGCCGGGGAGGCCAAAGGGCGATGAGAGTAAGGCCGAGGAGAGCTAGGTGTAAGGACAAACGGAAAGAATTAACTAAACCGACGATGACATTGAACAGTTTGCTAGCTTGGCTGTTGGGGAATATTCTCAAAAAGTGGCACCCCCTTTCACCAACCGTTTCGACTAGCTTAACGAAGCTAAACTCCTTCTCAGCGTGTCAAGGCAACCAATTTAGGCAGGTATAACTGACTGACTGTTATTTTAAAACTATCCTGTTTTAAACCAAAGGGTCGTGCACCCCCTGTCGATCCCTACCCCTCGGCTTATCCCGCTGGTCGACTCTGACCAGGTAGCCCTGCGGCACCCAGAGGCGACTATTTACCGCTGCTTCCTCCCGGACCTGACGGAGTTCATAGGGTCTCTGCTGCGCAGAACCCGATCTTCAACACCGACTCAGAAGGGGTAGTCCCGGGAGGCTCCGAGACCTCGCGAGGGAATTCCACCCCGCTTTAGCGGATTTCGGGTGCAGGGCACCGCTA
>JACQTR010000136.1 GCA_016210705.1 Chloroflexota bacterium
CCTCCCAAGACAAAGTAGGTGGTGGATGCTGTTGTAGGGAGCGTGCATTGTTAAGTGCAAAGTTACGCATACCCCTAGTTTACAGGTGTACGGCATCATTATGAACTAGATCACGGAATAACGTAATAACTAACGAGGTATTGTAAAGACATGGGGTACCCCTGTGGCGGGGTTGGTTGCCACGTTGACCTTGGATCCAAAGACGCTTTCTATGATGTCTTCCTTTAGCACCGTTTCTGGAGAGCCATCGGCAATTATCTGTCCCTGGTGAATTAGAATGAGGCGTTCAAAATAGAGGGCTGCCAAATTAAGATCGTGCATGGCAGCAATCACCGTTAAGCCCCTGCGAAGGTTTAAGTCCCTTACTAGGTCTAAAATCTTGGCTTGATGGGCGATGTCCAGGTGTGCCACGGGTTCGTCCAAGAGTAGAAGCTCCGGTTCTTGAGCCAAAGCCATTGCCAAGATCACTCGCTGGCGCTCGCCGCCACTTAGCTCGTTGAAAGTTCTATCGGCGAACTGGAGGGTATCGGTGAGCTCCATGGCTCGTCGGGCAATTGCCATGTCGGCACTACGGTATCCGCGCAGCAGGTGAACATAAGGAGTGCGTCCCAGCAGAACCATTTCCGTGACCGAGAAAGTGAAGGGTATAGATAATTCCTGAGGAACCATAGCCACTTTGCGAGCGATCTGTTTAGGATGGAGTGCAGCCAGGTTACAGCCATTGAGCCGCACCTCTCCTTGAGAGGGGTGCAGCACTCCACTGGCCAGTTTCATTAGCGTAGACTTGCCGGCGCCATTGGGGCCGATTAGGGCCACATTTTCGGCGACCCCTATTACTAAATCAAAGGGACGCAGACGAAAGTTCCCATTGTAACTGAAGTTAGCTTGGCGAAATTCTAAGCAGTACATTAGAACCGGTACTCCCGTTTGGTGCGCCGTAAGAGATAGAGGAAGAAAGGCCCGCCTACCATGGCGGTTACTATGCCCACCGGGATCTCGGTGGGGGAAAGTAGGGTGCGGGACAGGAGATCGGCGACTACCAGAAAGGAGCCTCCGCTGAGGGCCGATGCCGGTAACAAGAGGCGGTGGTCGGGGCCCATGACCAGCCGAACCCCGTGGGGCACCACCAAACCGACGAATCCTACTAACCCACTTATGGATACGGCTGCCGCCGTTAGAAGGCAGCCAAGAGCAATGATTAACATCTTGTCTCGCTCCACTGCGATCCCTAGGTGGGTAGCGGCCTCTTCACCCAAGGCGAGGGCATTTAAGGTGTAGGCAAAGGGATAGGCTAAAAGAATGGCAGCTAGAATTAGCAGGGCAACTATTCCAATCTGGTTCCATTGGTTAACCGAGATCCCGCCTAGTATCCAGGAGTAAAAGACCCGAAGCTTTAATTGCATTTGGGCGTTAAGTAATAGCAACAGGGAAGCGGTATAGCCTAGGAGAGAGCTCATAGCGAAGCCAGCGAGAAGGAGGGTAACGATGGGTGTCCTGCCTCCTATCCGAGACAGTTGGTAGACTATTCCCATGGTAACCAAAGCTCCCACGAAGGCGAAGAGGGGAACTAAGCCGAAACCGTAAAGGCTGAGGACTGATCCTAGAGACATGGCCAGGGTGGCTCCCAGAACAGCACCCCCCGAAATACCAAGAACAAAGGGGTCGGCCATGGGATTGCGTAGCAACCCTTGAAAGAGGACGCCGGCGCTGGCTAGGGCGGCACCCACCATGACCGCTCCCAAAACCCGAGGCAATCGGATTTGAAAGAAGATTACCTCATGGCTAGGCTGCCAAACGGAGGTGAAATGCCAAAGCCTTGTTTTGTTTATCACCATCTCCCCTAGCCACAGGGGGGATATGGCTACTGAACCAAAAGCGGCGGCCAAGATAATGGAGCCCAAAAGGATCAAGGCCAAACCGGTTAAGGTAAGGGCATACCGATTCCTACGCAAGCTTAGCTTGACTCGCTTAGCTCTAGTAGCGGAAACGCCGTCCTCTAGTATGATCTCTTTAGCCATTAAGTCCTAAACCCATATTGATGGGCAATACCTCTAAACAGGAATCAAATCACAAAAATAGAAGCGGTTATCTCTGAGAGTGACCTCTCCTATTTTGTGCTTTATCTTCTCTTGGAATATTGGCCCGTCATAAACAAAGGAATGAAACTCTCCGTTCTCAGCGCAGGGATCAACGGTTGATGGCAGTTCAGCCAAAAGATGCTTGTCAAAGCCCCTGCCGGCAAATCTTCGGTCGAGAACCTTGGAGTCGACGCAGGTAATAATCGCCTTAAACCCTAGGTTTACGAAGGTGCGGGCAAGCTCAGCGCTGTCTCTTCTCCAGAGTGGGAATATCCCTTTCATACCTACTTTTAGTAGTTTGTCTTCTCGATACTTTCGGACATCCTCTAGGAAAATATCGCCAAAAACTGCGGCGGAGACGCCAGCCTCCATATATTTTTCAAGAACCTGCCGCATTTTAGACTCATATTCCTCATTGTCACAATCCTTTGAAATGAGCACCTTCTCCAGAGGATAGCCCAAAGATGAGGCTTGTCGTTCCAACAGAATCCTATGCACTCCGTGCATGCTGATTCTGTCATAGTATTCAGTAACCGTTGTCAGCAGGGCCACTATTTCATAGTCACCGGTTTTCTGAATTTCATATAAGGCGAAGGCGCTATCTTTCCCCCCGCTCCAAGAAATGATTACCTTTTCTCTCATGTCTACACCTTTTTGTTCAAAAGTATTTAGCTCTTTAAGGAAACCCTCTTTACGGAAATAGCTCCGGGTGGATGATTTTGGCCAAGGACTCCAGCCCAGCTACAATGCGAGGGCCGGGCCTAGACATTAGGTTGTCGTCAATGGGATAGATAGCATTCTTCTTAACTCCCATGATCATTGACCAGCCGCTGCGTTTGGAGACTGTGGCAGCACTTTGAGGGTTGAAAGGTACCAGTGCGTCGCCGAGAACGATGATCTCTGGGTCCTTGGCGATGATCTCCTCGGTGCTGAATTGGGTCCAAGCCGATTTGGCGGCGGCGGCGATGTTTTGTCCTCCAGCCAGGGTAATCAAAGCATCGATAAAGGAGCCCGGACCTGGGGTATAGGGCTTGGTGGGGTCGGTGGCGTCCAGTTCGTAAAAGACTCTGGGTTTGGCCGTCCCCTTGGTCTTGGCGACCACGGCATCTACCCGCTTCTTCATGTCATTGGTCAACTTCTTGGCCTCGGATTCAGCGCCACTGAGTCGGCCCAGAAGCTCGATGGTCTTGTAAATCCCTTCCATGTCAGCCGGGGACAGCTTTATCACGGTGATTCCTCGAGCCTGGAGTTGATCAAAAAAGTCTTGGCCTTCTACCTGGCTGACCACTAAATCAGGTTGTAAAGATACGATCTGTTCTATATTAGGTTTCATGCCGCCGCCGATCTGAGTCTTGGACTTAGCCTCGGGGGGATAATCGGAGAAGGGGTCGACGGCGATGACCTTGGCGGCTACTCCTAGGGCAAAGAGAGTCTCGGTATGGGCTGGCGAAATAGAGATTATCTTGGTGGCTGGTTTGGCTATAGTAACGGTACGTCCAGCGTCATCGTTAAAGGTAAGAGGGAAGCTAGTTCCTGGTGTAGACTTAGCTTTATCACTGCAGCCCACCAATAACAATGACACCAGAGTTAGGATTGCCACTGTTTTAATTAGATTTCGCATTGAGAGTTTCCTTCCTTATCATAATAATTAGCAAAGGCTCTTTTCTAGGACAGCTTTAGCATTCTAAGACCTCCATCTTAATCTTTGGGCATAAAAATCCCCTCGCCTCGGGAAAAGAGCGAGGGGATTTTTATACTAAAAAACCCCTGCCCTAAGTTTAGGCAGGGGACAATGGCTGTTACCAACCCTTTCGCCCGCGCCTTTCTCTCGAAGGCTTCGGCAGTGATGGTAAAGGCGGGTTTTCTGGCTCGTTGACTCTATGGTCAACATACAGTTGCGGGACAGCGCCGGATTTTAACCGGTCTTACCCCTTGACCCCTGCCTTTGTAGCAGGAGCACCTTTGCCTCTTCTTATTTAGTTGTCTAGTTGCCATATTAAAGGGTAGGAGAGGCTTTGTCAATACCTTTTATAAATTGTGGCCGCCACTTTTTGACCTCTTAGTTCCGCTAGACCCTTTGATGGTAGCACCCTTCTTCGTCATTAATGACAAGCCGGATGTAGCATAGGCGTTGGAGAAACTGACCTCTTTCTTGAACTCCTCAGTAATGGGAACATGGAAATTGCCAGATCAACCTCGTTTCGCTGCACAGCCGGAATACGGTCATCTTTTCAGCATCCGCAGTTCCACCTTATTTTCGTCGCCGAGCAGCCTCTTAGCGATAGCTTTGGTCAAGCTTATCTCGAAGTTCCGCTTCTCAAAGTGAGAAGCATCCCCATGTTCGTCCAGTGGTGATTTCTTCACAAATGGCGGGCAGCGCAACAACATCTCTCTCTGCCAGGACGGAGAGCCTCTTAGGGCACCTTTGCTGCCACCTTCCATCCTTCGGCGCCCGTCTGGAGGTCTCTCTAGGCCTATTCGTTCCCGCTGAACAGACTGCTGGCACCGTTGGACGGTCGAGACTAAAACCTATTCCCCTCCAGGCAAGTTGGCGCCGCTGTTATTTCTGCCGGCTGGCCAGAAGATAGGCTGGTCGATGCCCGGATAGCGGAATGCGCGAATCCGCGCCTGAGTGGCAGGGGTGACCAGGTATTCCTGAAGCGCCCTTGCCCCCGCGACGTTTGTTCCTGGGATCTTGTCTGGATTGACAACCACCGTAACCATGATGCGCTGCACGAGCGCATCGTTTAACACGAGCGGCCTGAGACCGAGCCGCTGCTGCTTCTGCGCTACGAGGAAAGGAGTCACTCCCCACAGGCTATACCCACCACGCTCGGCGGCCAGGCGCATCGCCTCGTTCCCGCGTACTCCGGTATCTATGTACCAGCCTCCCCTCTCGGGTTTCCCAGCCGCAATCCAGAGAGTCTCCGCGACATATCGCTGTCCTTCGATGTCATTTACGATGAAAGGCGACTGGGTCTGGGCGATGCGGCGGAAGGCCTCGACCGGGTCGGTCACGTCGAGGATGTGCGCCGGGTCACCTGTCGGGACGATTAAGGCGGTCTCGTTGAATAACACCGTGTGAGGCCACTCGCCGAGCCCCTCAGTCAAAAACGCCTGGGCGTCGTGGTGGCCGAGGTGAGAGAAGACGATATCCGCCTTGCCCGCCCTCGCCTGTTCATAGATATCCTCGCCTATGTAGACCTCGACAGTGTAGCCGCTCTGCTTCTGGAACTCGGACAAGAGCTCGTCGAGGAGCCCGCCGTCTTTAATCGTCTTCACGCTTGCCAGGCGGACGACGGACGTGTTGGGCTCTGTTTTGGCGACTTCAAGCCCTGGTGCTAAAGTTCCGGTAGGAACTGCAGAGCTGGAGCCAGAGCCCTTACCGCCGCTGCAGGCAAGAAGCAATGCCCCGACTCCTAAAGCCATGACCAGCAGCAAAGCGCCGCGGCGGCCGATGTGTTGATTATGGAAAGAAGACCCATAGCTGTTTGACATCTTTCAACTCCTCTGTTCTAAGTGGCACCATTCTAAGACGGCAGTGTGAGGGCAGTCCTGACAAAAGGCTGACAGACGGCTAGAGATTTGCTGACACAGAAAACTAGACAAACGAATGGGGAAGTGGAAGAAGCGAGGAGTGAAAGCCTCGGTTGATCGCCTCAACCTGAGAGCTTACAGATAGGACAACGTTGCTACTACTTCAATCGCCTTCAGCCGCAAAAAGCTGGAAGTTGTCGAAGAGGACCTTGGTACCTGAATACTCGGTGACCGCGCGGCCTGTTTGCACCCATACGAAGAGGCCGGGGGTCACTGGCCTTCGGCCGATCGAATCCAATGCGACAGTTTCAGCCAGGGTGCCGTTGATAATCACAGAAAGTCGGTTCCCTTGTATTTCGAACCGGAGGTGGTTGGCTAAGTCTCCTGTCTTGACGAGCGGAGAGCTTTCCCGACTGATAAGGCTGCCTTCGAGGCTGTGGAACAGCTCGTAGCTCATCGTTACCGGGTTCAGCCTGATCTGGAGAGAGTCGGCCGAGTTCCAGAAGAGCGTCAGTCC
>JACQTR010000137.1 GCA_016210705.1 Chloroflexota bacterium
CCCATGATGTGTGGATCGAGGATGCGGGAGGTGGAGGTCAAAGGATCGACGGCGGGATATATGCCCAACTCCACGATGGAGCGCTCTAGGGCGATGACAGCATCCAGGTGGCCGAAGGTGGTGGATACCCCAGGGTCGGTGTAATCGTCGGCGGGAACGTAGATGGCCTGAAACGAAGTGATGGAGCCCTTTTTGGTGGAGGTGATGCGCTCCTCTAGTTCTCCCATCTCGGTGGCTCGGGTAGGCTGATAGCCCACCGCCGAAGGCATGCGCCCTAAAAGGGCCGATACCTCCATGCCGGCCAAGGTATAGCGGTAGATGTTGTCAATGAAGAGGAGTACATCTCGGCCCTCCATATCCCGAAAATACTCGCTCATGGTGAGGCCGGTGAGGCCAACCCGGAGGCGCACCCCCGGGGGCTCGTTCATCTGGCCAAAGACCATGACGGTCTTGTTGATTACTCCAGAGGCCTTCATTTCATTCCACAGGTCGTTGCCTTCTCGGGAACGTTCTCCTACACCTGTGAATACGGAGAAACCGCCATGCTCGGTGGCGATGTTGCGAATGAGTTCCTGGATAATTACGGTCTTGCCTACTCCAGCGCCGCCGTAGGCGCCCACCTTTCCTCCACGGGTAAAGGGGGCGACGAGGTCGATAACTTTAAGGCCCGTTTCTAGCACTTGGGCTGTGGTTTCCTGCTCGGTGAAGGTGGGTGGGGTGCGATGAATGGCCCATTTTTCCTCGGCAGCTACCGGGCCGAGATTATCCAGGGGCTCGCCTAGTACGTTGAATAGGCGCCCCAAAGTGCCTTGTCCAACAGGTACGGACAGGGGAGCGCCAGTATCGATGGCGATGGCTCCCCGCTCTAAACCATCAGTAGGGGAGAGGGCCAAACACCGTACCCAGTTGTTGCCCATATGGTGTTGAGCTTCCAGGACGATTTTGTCTCCGTCCTGAGGTATTTCAATGGCGTTATACAGCGCGGGAAGCTCCTCGGGGGGGAACTCCACATCCACGACGGTGCTGATAACCTGAACTACTCTACCTTGCGCCATTAGATCTCCTTCCTAATCACTGGCTAACTAGGGGGCTGGGGGGTATTGGTGCCGGGTCCGTACCCTTTGCTGTATTTGGCCTCTATGAAAACCCGGATTTCTTTAAGAGGCTTACCCTGTTTATATAACATCTTTGCGTCCCGCGCAATATTAACACAGAGGTCTCAGCCGAAGCCGTGACTATCAAAAACGAAGGTGCCGTCTCCCTTAGCCTCCTTGATATAACAATCCTTGTTGCTGGTATGGCCTGCATCTCCACAACCACAGTAGCAGGGCATGTAAGCCAGCACCTCGGGGTTGGTTACGGCGAACTCATAGGCCTCTTTCACCCTGGCCGGCGCTGAAAGGACATAATCAGGGTATTTTACATTGGTTGAGGCTTCTTTGTCCGAGCAGGACACTGCCAAAATAGGGACTATAAGAAAAACTAGCCCCCAAGGCCATATCCTTCGTCTCATTGAAGGCCACCGAAACATGTGCTCAGAGATTTTGCCCCACTCCATTCCTTAGGCCAAAGCGGCGGCGCCCCCTGCGATGTCTAGGAGTTCCTTGGTGATCATCTCTTGGCGCGCCTTATTGTAAGTCAATGTTAGATCTTGAATGAGACTGTTGGCGTTGTCGGTGGCGCTGCGCATCGCTACCATGCGGGCCGATTGTTCACTGGCGATGGACTCCAGGATGGCGTGGTAGAGCTGCATCTCCACAAAGCGGGGTAAAAGAGCTGCCAAGACGGTGGGGCTGTTGGGCTCATAAAGATACTCCACGTTTTGGAGACGGGGAAAAGTAGACGGCTCCACGGGAAGAAGTTGTTCTAGGACTGGCCTTTGGGTGAGGGTAGTTATGAATCTGGAATAGGCCAAAAATACCTGGTCGACAAAGGCATTGGTGAAGTCATCCATTACTACCCGAGCGATGGGGGCGATGTCGAGGATGGTTGGCCGGTCCCCGATCCGAGTGAACTCGGCGCGCAGCTCGCGCCCATAGCGCGCCATAAAATCGCGGCCCTTGCGCCCCACAGTGACCAAGACCACGGGGACGCTCTGCTCCAGGACGAAACTACCCGTACGTCGGTTCACGTTGGCGTTAAGGCCGCCGCAGAGGCCTCGATCGGTGGTGATATGAATCACGGCTATCTTTTGCACCGGTCGGCGCTCCAGAAGGGGGTGTAGACCGTCCTCGGGCTGGGGTTGGGCGGCTAGATCGGCCAGAACCTGATAAATCTTTTCCGAATAGGGCCTGGCGGCTATAACTGACAATTGCGCTCGCCTCATTCGGGAGGCGGCCATCATCTCCATGGCCTTGGTGATTTTGGCCACGCTCTGGACGCTGCGAATGCGGCGACGAATTATCCGAATGTTAGCCAAGGGCTATGACCCCTCTATGACCATACAC
>JACQTR010000130.1 GCA_016210705.1 Chloroflexota bacterium
GAGATCCTGACCATGGTGGGCAGCCTGGATTACTTCAAGACCGAGATCGATGGTCAGGTTAACATGGCTATAGCCGAGCGTCAGCCCGGCTCCGCCTTCAAACCCTTCAACTACATAACTGCTTTCGCTAAAGGCTATTCTCCAGCCACTATGCTTTTGGATATACCCAGCTCCTTCCCCAATGGTAGTAGACCTCCTTACCAGCCTTTGGATATCGACAAAAAATTTCGGGGGCCTGTCTCTGTTCGCCAGGCCCTAGCCCAGTCTCTAAATGTACCCGCCGTGCGTACCCTGGCCTTTGCTGGCGTTAAAGACGTTATCGATACCGCCCACAAGATGGGCATCACTAGCTTGGATCGGGATGGTCAATATGGCCTCTCCTTGACCCTGGGCGGAGGAGAGGTAAAATTGCTGGATATGGTCTATGCTTATGGTGTTTTGGCCAACGGGGGGGTAATGGCCGGCACTCCTGTATCCACAGATAAACAACGCTCCGGCTATCGAACCCTGGATCCGGTGGCCATTCTTAAAGTGGAAGGCCCCCAAGGCAATATCTTAGAGGAATATACTACTCCCCAGACCAAACCTGTCGTTTCGGCTCAATTGGCATATCTCATAACCGATATTTTATCTGATAACGATGCTCGGGCCCCTATTTTTGGCTCTAATAGTCCCCTCAAACTTCCCGACCGTCCCGCCGCAGTAAAGACCGGAACCACCGAGGACTGGACAGACAACTGGACTATAGGATACACTCCCGACCTGGTGACCGGGGTGTGGATTGGCAATGCCAATTATGAGTCCATGTATCAGGTTCTAGGCGTCACCGCCGCTGGTCCTATTTGGCATAATTTCATGGTAGCCGCCCACCAGGGGATTCCCGCCCATCGTTTTCCGGTGCCTCCAGGGCTGGTTAAAGCACCTATCTGTGTACCCTCAGGCCTGCAACCTACGCCTCAGTGCCCCACGACCAGGGAGGAAATTTTTATTCAAGGCACCGAACCTAAGCAGAAAGATAACATGTATCAGCTCGTCAGGATAGATAAAAGGACAGGGAACCTTGCTACTCCCCAGACACCTCCTCAGTTTATAGAAGAAAAGGTATTTATGGTATTGCCTCCCGAGGCTCAGGAATGGGCTTTGCAGAACAACATACCTCAGCCCCCAGCAAGCTCTAGTGCCGTAGAGCGGCGATAAGGTTTCTCTAAAGGAGAAATGATGAGGGTTATCCTCTATACCGGAAAGGGAGGGGTAGGCAAAACCAGCGTGGCCGCGGCTACCGCCCTGCGTTCTTCCCAATTGGGTCATCGCACCATTGTCTTGAGCACCGATCCCGCTCACAGCTTGGCCGATTCCTTTGACGTGCCCTTAGGCGGTGATCCCCGATTGATCGCTCCTAATCTGTGGGGACAAGAGGTCAGCATTCTCCAGGAAGTAAGAAACCACTGGGGAATAATACAAGACTGGGTAGCTGAACTCTTAGCTTGGCGAGGCCTCGATGAAATAGTGGCTGAGGAGCTGGCGGTCTTGCCCGGCATGGAGGAACTGGCCAGCCTCCTCTATGTTACCACCTACCACGATAAAAGCGAGTATGAAGTCCTTGTCATTGATTGTGCCCCTACTGGGGAGACCCTCCGTCTTTTGGCTTTTCCCGAAGTAGCTCGCTGGTGGATGGAGAGAATTTTCCCTATCGAACGCAAAGCTGCTACTTTGCTGCGACCCTTTGTAAAGCCGATACTTAACATTCCCATTCCAGATGACCAAGTTTTCAAATCCATTAGCGAACTCTTTGCCCAGATCAATCGTATGCGAGCCATCCTTACTGATCCGGAGACCACCTCGGTAAGGTTAGTAGTTAATCCGGAAAAGATGGTCATAAAGGAATCGCAGCGTACCCTCACCTATCTTAACCTTTATGGTTACGCCACCGATTTGTTAATATGTAATCGTCTTATCCCTGACCAGGTTTCGGATCCTTATTTCCAGTCCTGGAAAGAAAGCCAAATTAAATACTATCAATTTATCGAAGAAAATTTCTCGCCTCTGCCCATTCGGAACGCCCCTCTCTTAAATAGGGAGGTGGTAGGTATTGACATGCTGGAGATTATGGCCGTGGCCCTTTTCGGTGAAGATGATCCAACCCAGGTTTTCTTTAAAGGAACTATTCAAGGGATTGAAAAGGAGGATGGACAATTCGTTTTGGTTCTTCGGCTACCCTTTGTTAGCAAAGAAGAGGTCTCGCTGATGCGCAGCGGAAACGAGTTGACAGTTCAGGTAGGAAATTTTAGGCGAAACGTAATTCTTCCTCAGGTTCTAGCTGGTCTGGCTACCAGAGAGGCCCGCTTTGTTGAGGGCAATTTGAGAATCGAGTTCGAGGAGAAGGGTGTCTAATAAGGAAAGTATGGGACTGGGAGAAATCCTAAAGGAGGCTCGCCAGAGACAAGGGCTCTCCTTGGACGAGGTGTCGGAGGCCACTAAAATCCGCCTATCATATTTGGAGGCTATCGAGGCCGAGGACTACGACCGACTCCCCGCCCCGGTATATGTGAGGGGCTTCTTGCGGAGTTATGCTCTCTTCCTTGGCCTGGATCCAGAAAGGATCCAAGGGCTTCACTTCGAGACGACACAAAGAGACACGATCTGGGAACCTTTGCCAGTGACCGTGTCGTCTTCTTTTCCTTTAGGTTCCTGGCTGGTTATAGCTGGAGCACTGTGTTTCATGATCGTCAGCGGTTTCTTTCTATATTGGTGGGGGGGCGGTGCCCTCTTGGGGTCCGAGGGCACAGGCACGGAGGGCGCCGTCGAAGTATGGCCTACGCCTTTGGCTAGCATTTTTTTCCCCAATTCAGCGGAAACAATTGGGCCAGCCCCTGGTCCTTTAGGGGGAGGTCGAGAGATCCTCAAGCCGCCAGAAACACCCACCGCTACTGCTACCCCCATTCCGGCTCCTACCCCAAAGGTAGAGCCCACACCTACTCCCACTCCTACACCCACCATCCATACCCCAGTGCCCTCCTCCACACCAACACCCACCCCCATCACCACCCCTAGGCCCACTACGGTCAGCGTACCCAATGTTAAGGGCCTCCCTCTGGAGGATGCAAAGCGAGTGCTCGTGGAGGCTGGGCTTAGGGTCTCCCCCTGGATTAACTATCAGGGACATGATACTATCCCAGCCGCGATGTTGGAGTGGGTAGCAGTGGGCTCCGTCCTAAGCTCCACCCCTGAACCTGGCATTGCGGTGGCTCCGGGTAGTGAGGTTAGTCTATCGGTGAGGAAAGATTAGGAGTGGTAACCCTCCTAATCGGCCTCTATGTAGCTTGCGAGATTATCGCCAACGTCACAGCCACTAAACAAGTGTCAGTGGCTGGCCTTGAGGTGCCAGCGGCGGTTTTTATTTATGCCCTTACCTTCACTCTCATAGATCTTGTCAATGAGACCCTAGGCAAGAGGGGAGCACGCCAAGTGGTATACACGGCATTCGCTGCTAATTTGTTGCTGGCTGCTTATGTTCGCTTTGCAATAGCCTTACCCAGCGCCAGCTTTTATCAGGATCAGACGGCCTTTTCCGGGGTTCTGGGCTCAGCTCCCCGAATCGTGTTCGCCAGCCTCACCGCTTATATAATCGCCTCCCTCATCGATACTGAAATCTTCGCTTGGTGGCGGCAGCGGATGATACGTCATCGCTGGATGAGGGTATTGGTCAGTAACGGGGTTTCTACATTGATAGATAGCATTGTCTTTATTAGCCTAGCCTTTGGCGGGCGGTTTCCTGTTCTGCCCCTTATTCGAGGTCAGTATACCGTAAAGATGGTGGTTACTCTGGTAAGTCTACCATTGATCTATTTCGTAAAGGCGAGAAGGGTGATGGTCGCTCCTCAGCCCGCGCCATAGTTTGGATATGTCAATTTCAAGATTGCGGAATAGTGAGCCACAGGCTCATCATATATACGTCCAACACAATAAGGAGGACAATTCATGACTGCCCTTTTGGTTACGTCGTGTGGAGAAGCTGCTGGCAAAAGTACCTTTTGCGTGGGACTGGGAAGATACCTTCAAGCCCAAGGGAGAAAGGTGGGCTATTTTAAACCATTTCGACGGCTGACAATATCGGCTGAGGATGAGACCCCCGATGAGGACGCGCTATTCATAAAGAAGATGCTAGCTCTAGAGGAAGAGGCCAAGGCTTTAGCCCCGACAATTTTGAACGCACAAGCTTTGGAAGACGCCCTCCGACAACGAGGGGACAGCCTCATATCCCAAGTGCAGGGTAATTTCAACAGCGTAGCTAAGAATAAAGATGTGGTCTTGGTAGAGGATTTCCAGAGCTTATCTCCCATATCGCAACAGCTAGCCCAATGGTTAGAGGCCAAAATCTTATTGGTAGTACGTTATCGCGCCAACCTAGCGGCCGATGAGCTTATCGCCGCTGCCGAGCCTATCAAAGGGCGTTTGGCTGGTATAGTAATCAGCGTTGTGCCCCCAAACCAAATAGAGGAGGTGTGGACTTCTTTGGCCTTCCCATTAGGAGCTGAAAATATGAAGGTGCTAGGGGTTTTCCCCGAGGATCGCCTTCTTTTTACTTTAAGTGTGGATGAGCTAGTGAGATACCTAGGTGGGAAGATCCTAAACTCTTCTGAAGCCAGCCAGGAGCTAGTAGAAAACCTTATGGTGGGAGCCATGGTGGTGGACAATGCCATGAATTATTTTCAGGTCAAAGCCAATAAAACGGTCATAACCCGAGGTGATCGCCCCGACATCCAGATGGCCGCTATCGAGACCTCCACCCGATGTCTGATTCTCACCGGCAATATCTCTCCCACTCCCCACGTTCTTAATTATGCCACCGAGCGAGGGGTGCCTATCGCAGTCGTTGCAGAGGACACTCTAGCCACAATTTCGCGTCTGAGCGATATTTTCCCTCGAATAAGGTTTCATCAGGAGAAAAAGATACCCCAATTAGGAAGATTAATGAACCAGTACTTTAATTTCCCTGCCCTATTTCAAGCCTTGGGCTTACCTAACTAGAGGGAGCAGTTAAGAGCTGACTTGGGGTTCTGGAACCTCTTTTTTCCCGCAGTAGGGGCATAGTTTCCAGGTCAGGTCCAGGGGGCGACGACATTTAGGACAAGCCCGTTTAAGTTGGGTTAGGCAATTGGGGCAATACAGAAAGTCAGGTTTAATCGTCCCTTGGCAAGATGGACAATGGGGGTCATCGTCCAGATCTTGAAGGAGAGCTTCCTTTTCTAAGGAGCGAGCATAGCCATTGGCCAGGGTTTCTCTAGGCCGAAGGATTAGATAAATGATGAGGCCAATGAAAGGGAATGCGAGGACGAGAAAAAGGGAAAAGGCGATGGTTAGAAAATCCTCAGTGCGGGAACGGATGTCCCTATAGGTCCAAATAAGCACGCTAAACCACAGCGCTACCAAAAACCCCCCAAAAACAGCAATGCCTATTGATAGAGCTAACAAAGCATCGATGTCCGTGGCCCCCCTTTAGTACTTTAAATTAGCCCATTATATCACCCTTTCTTACGTTGTCATAGCACTGCTACCGTCTTTCATTGCGGCGTTTTCACTCTCGATGCTATAATAAACCCACTAGGGGCAAAATTTATTATGGGTATTCTGGATGGTCTCAACCCGGCTCAAAGGGAGGCAGTGGAAATCCCAGAGGGGCCTCTTCTTATTCTGGCTGGGCCGGGCAGTGGTAAGACCCGAGTTATCACCCATAAGGTGGCCCATCTTATCCAAGTTCGAGGTATCAGTCCTCGAAACATCTTGGCCGTAACCTTTACCAATAAGGCTGCCCAAGAAATGAAAGAAAGATTGTATCATCTCTTGGGCAGTACCATGGAAAACCTTACCATGGGTACCTTCCATGCCTTTTGTGCCCACCTCCTGCGGCGGGAGGCGGATGAAGTGGGATTAGATAGGAGATTCGTTATTTATGATGAAGAGGATCAATTGAACCTGCTTAAACGCAGTATCCAAGAAGTAGGCCTCGACCCCAAGCAATACCCGCCTAGGGTCTTGCAATCCGTCATCTCTCGGGCCAAGAGCGAGCTCATTACCCCCCAGGAATTCCCTAGACGTAGCCGCACTTATTTCGATGAGGTGGTAGCCCGGGTTTATGAACGCTATCAGAGGCTTTTGCGGGAGTGCAAGGGCCTGGATTTCGATGACCTGCTTATGGAAGCGGTTTATCTTTTTCAAAACCACCCTTCTATTAGGGAGAAATACCAATCTCGGTATATTCACCTCCTCATAGATGAGTTTCAGGACACCAACGTGGCCCAGTATGTTTTAGCCAAACAACTGGCCGGTAAGTATCGCAACATATGTGTGGTGGGCGACCCTGATCAGTCCATCTACTCCTGGCGGTCCGCCGATCTGCGCAATATCCTTAACTTCGAAAAGGACTACCCCGATGCTAGAGTGGTCTATTTAGAGGAGAATTACCGTTCCACTCAGATCATCTTGAAGGTAGCTGACCATGTCATCGCTACTAACCAACAGCGCAAAGATAAAAAGCTTTGGACACGCAATCCCCCGGGATCTCCTGTTACCATTGCCGAGGCCTATAACGAGGCAGAGGAGGCCCAATTCGTGTCGGAGGAGATAGAGCGCCTTATAGCTCAAAACAGCTACGGTGCTCGGGACTGCGCTGTTATGTATCGCACCAACGCCCAATCCCGAGCTCTAGAGGAGGCCTTTATCCGATGTGGCCTGCCCTACAAGTTGGTGGGTGGAACCCGCTTCTACGAGCGCCGAGAGATCAAAGATGTTCTAGCCTATCTGCGCCTCATTCACAACCCTTATGATGCAGTCAGCTTGACGCGAGTGATAAATGTACCTAGCCGAGGTATTGGTCAACGTACTTTGGATGAGTTAATCCGTTGGGCCAAAGAGTTGGAGGTACCTACTTATACTGCCTTGCAACTGGTAACGTCGCCAGCGATCGAGAGTGTTAAAACTCACCCCTTTGCCCCTCGCATCACGCAGGCACTAGGGCATTTCCTGAACCTAATAAACGAGCTCATTGCTCGCAGCCAAGAGGAGGAGTTGGCAAACCTGCTAGACTTGATCTTGGATGCCACCTGCTATCGAAAATACCTCTTAGAAGGAGGGGATGAGGGCGAAGAGCGCTGGAATAACGTTTTGGAGCTTCGCGCCAAAGCTAGCGAGTACCGGGATTTGGAAGCCCGCCAGGCCCTAGCTTCTTTCCTAGAGGATGTGGCCCTAATATCAGAGGTAGACAATTGGGATGAGAAGGTAGATGCTGTAACCCTGATCACCCTCCACGCCGCCAAGGGTCTGGAGTTTCCTGTGGTCTTTATTGTCGGCATGGAGGATGGGATCTTCCCCCACATCAGATCCTTCGATGACCCGGCCCAAATGGAAGAGGAACGTCGCCTTTGCTACGTGGGGATAACTCGGGCCGAAGAGCGCTTATATCTGGTACGGGCCTTTCGACGCAGACGTTTTGGAGGTAATAGCCTTAACCCTGCCTCGCGCTTTTTGCAGGATATCCCACGCTCTCTAACTATGGTCGCAGGCAGAAAGGAGACCTTCTCCGAATCGATTGCATCGTGGACGGCTTCTGTAGGCAGGACCCCACTGCCTTCTACGCCCACTTATGTGGCTGGCGACCGAGTGCGCCACGCCAGGTTTGGCGATGGCGTCGTGGTGAGCTGCCAAGTTGTTAGGGACGACCAAGAAGTAGTAGTTGCCTTTAAAGGAGAGGTGGGGGTAAAAAAGTTGCTCCTCAGTTTTGCCCCTTTAGAGATAATTAGGCAAGGATAACGAAATGGTTGGAGAAAGGCCAGAAACGATACCTGCCAAAGGCAAGCTAGGCATAAAACTCCTCACGTGGAGAGGGCAACGCCTTCATCTTCTGATACCAGCAGGAGCCCTGATCCTCACCATCTTAATCTATTTACTGCGAGATAGGGTAGGGAACCTCCAAGATTACGGTTACATAGGGGTCTTTCTCATCAACCTTATAGGCAGCGGCGCTGTTGTTTTGCCCGTCCCCGGTCTCGCTGCCGTTTTCACCGGAGGTTTACTTCTAGATCCCTGGATAGTAGCCCTACTGGCTGGAACAGGCATGGCTCTAGGAGAGATTACTGGCTACGCCTTAGGCTATGGAGGCCAGGTAGTTCTGGAGAATTGGAAGGGCTATCCCCGAATGAAGGAATGGATGAGACATCGGGGTGATATTACCTTAGTGATAGCCTCTCTCATCCCCAACCCCCTTTTCGATGCTGTAGGCATTGTAGCAGGGGCCTTGCGTTTTCCTCTATGGCGATTCCTGGTCATGGTTTGGGTGGGCAAGACCCTCAAATCTCTGGTCGTAGCCTATTTAGGGGCATGGGGAGGCACTTGGACTATTAAGTGGATAGAGCGCCTTTTAGGGTAAGGGCTGCGGCGAGCCTGATTGTCGACAGTAAAACGCAGGCTTCTTCGGCTTTTGTCTCCTCAGGTTTGGGAAGGGTAGTTGGGTTGGTTCTGAGGTAGGCCTTTTGAAGCTTTCTTTAGCCATCCTATTACGCCTCTTTTCTTTGTTGATGATAGGAAGTTCCACTATCGGTATGATCATTGTTCCCGACCCTATTACTAAGCCAGCCACTTCAACTAATATTATCGCTAACCCTATTCCAGACACAGATGTCAATCCTTTGGGGGCTAATTTTTTCCTAGATCGCGAGGTAGAACTTTGGAAAAAGGAGCAAACTTTAAAAATGGCCCAGGAGGCGGGGATAGGTTGGGTCAAAGTCCTTTTTAGCTGGGATAGCATCGAGCCTCGGAAGGGGTACTTTTGGGACGATCGCTATAAGAAGAGCACTTGGGAAAAATACGATGAGATGGTGGAGCTGGCAGAGAAATACGGCATGAAAATTATCGCCCGCTTAGATCGCCCCCCAGATTGGACGCGCCAAGACAATTCTTTTAAAACCAGCCCCCCTGATGATTTTTATGACTACGCTGATTTTGTTTATGCGGTAGTCAGCCGTTATAAAGGGCGCATCCAACACTACCAAATCTGGAACGAACCTAATATCTGGCCCGAGTGGGGTAACAGGCCAGTGGACCCCAAAGGATATGTAGAGCTCCTCAAAATCGCTTATCAACGAGCGAAGCTGGCGGACCCAAACGCCCTTGTCCTCAGTGCACCGCTAGCTCAAACCCTTGAAAAGTCGCCCTCCAACCTGAATGAGTTGGACTACTTGGAGGCTATGTACCAGGCGGGGGCCAAGGACTATTTCGACATTCTATTAGCCAATGCCTATGGCTTTTCTCTACCCCCCAATGATCCCCCCGATCCGGACCGGTTAAATTTTGCGCGGATAACCCTGCTACGCGAAGTCATGGTTAGGAATGGCGATACCAATAAAGCGGTTTGGATCAATGAGTTCGGTTGGAATGCGGCACCCTCTGATTTTCCTCAAGATAAGCTTTATTGGGGGCGAGTGAGCGAGAAGCAGCAAGCGGAATACACCATAGAGGGCATAAATATGGCTCGCCTCTGGGGCTGGGTAGGGGTGATCAACATTTGGTACTTTCGTCAGGTGGGAGACATATCGCCTTGGGAACGCGCCGATTACTATTTTAGGATAGTGGATATAGATTTCACTCCTCGCCTCGTTTACTACAAACTGCGCGAGCTAGCTAATGCCTGGCGAGTTGCCCCACCAGGCTATCATGAAGAAACGGCCCCTGCTGTGGTTTCTAAGGGCCGGTGGATGTCCTTGCTGTCGCCCCAGGCCTCCGGTGGCACAGCCATTGCTAGCGAGACAGCGGGCGACAACTTGACCTTAGTTTTCCAGGGCACCGATGTTGAACTCCTTGGGTTGGGTAGTGCCGCAGGAGGGAGAGTCTATGTTACCGTGGATGGAAAGAATCCCCATCTCCCCAACCGCGATAAGGATGGTAGGTCATATGTGGATCTCTTTACTTCGTGGAATACCTTGCCTAGTGAGTCCCAACTCCAACTGTTTGATCCCCTTAGATTACCCGTGGCTCAAGCCTTAAGCCCCGGCCGCCATACTCTCCAGCTTACGCTGGCTAAAGAGAGCAATTCTCAATCCTTTGGCCGTCTTGTTGTGATCGATGCTCTAGTAGTGAAAAACCAGCCGCGCTACCAAAGTTTTTACGGGTTCGTAATCCTTTCACTCTTGGGATTTATGGGCCTTGGTCTATCTTTCTTGTTAAGGGGCTGGAGATGAGGCAAGGCTGGTTCCGTGACGTCCTTGTTCTGGTCGCTATCTTGGCCCTCTTTGCCATCCTGACCGGCTATCAAATAAAGCTCCCTGGCCTCTACTATGATGAGGCCCTGGACGCGGTGCCAGCCATGCAGATACTTCAGGGCCAAAAGGTGGAGCTGGTCCGCCAAGGGGGAATCCGGCTGGGGAATCATGCCTTCCCATTAATGGCCATGGACTATGTCGGGGCGGTCAATACTTACGCCCTATTGCCTTTTTTCGCCTTGCTCGGAGTCAAGGTCAGCTCCCTCCGTCTTCTGCCTATAGCCGGCGGGGCATTAACCCTGATTTTGACTTACCTCCTGACCAAGGAGCTTTTTCGGCGCAACGTGGCCATCGTTAGTATCTTATTGCTGGCGGTTCATCCTTCTTTCGTCTTCTGGACTCGGCAAGGCATCTACGTTACCTCTTTAATGAGTGTGCTGCTCATGGGTAGCCTTCTGGCCCTGATTCGCTGGCGACGACAGCGAAGAGATAGCTATCTTTATCTGGCCAGCCTCCTTTTGGGCCTAGGCCTCAGTTCCAAGATATTATTCTTATGGTTCATTATAGCTTTAGGGCTGATATACCTAGCCGTGGCCTCGTATGTGTCTCGCGTATCCAGGTTAAAGGAAACCGAAAGCAACTTGGGATCGCACACTCTTTCTCTTTTAGACCATAATTGGGGGCCTTGGGCGATAAGTGCGACTATTTTTTTGGCCGGTGCGGCCATGATCTTAATTTACAATATCAAAACTCGGGGAACTTTGATCGCCTTATCCCAAAATCTCGGCACCACAGGATATGGGGTCAGTAATAGCAATTTTTTCGCTAACCTGACTACTCGACTGGATAATTTTAAAGTGCTGATTGAAGGGAATTTCTTTTGGTATTTGGGAGGCATCTTCTCTGCTTGGCTTTACCCTGGGGCATTTGGTGCCGCCATCATAATCATCCTCGTCATATGGCTGGCTAGGAGAGAGGCCCGAGCTCAGGGGTATGAACCCCTTCTTTTGTTAGGATTCGTGGGGTTAGTAGTAATACAGAGTATGGTTACCATCTCCGACCTTTGGGCCACCCATTTTTACAGCCTATTACCTTTAGCAGCCATGATCATGGCACTTAGCCTCCACGGACTCCATCGCTTTGTCCCTCAGCGCTTGCCATCGCTGCTCTGGCTGGGGGTGATCTTATTCCTTTTTGGGCAGAGCCTATACGTAGACATGCAATATCACCGTGCCCTAAAAGAAACGGGGGGTCGGCGTACCCACTCTGATGCCATTTATCGTCTCGCCTCCTATTTAGAAGAGAGAAGGGAGAGCCAGCCGTGGGTTATGGATTGGGGCATCCAAAAAAGCGTAGTGATTTTGACTCAGGGCAGGGTTAACCCGGTGGAGATATTTCAATATGCCCCTCAGCCAGATATCAACTTTACCAACTGGCTTTATGGCGCAATGGCCAACCCCCAAAACCTCTATCTTTTTCATAGTGGCGATGCCACTGTTTTCCCCCGTTATCCAGCTTTTGAGGCCATGGCTCGTCAATTAAATAAGGAGATTGTCTTAGAAAAGACTGTAACCGAGCGCGATGGCACACCCCTCTTTTTGGTGTATTCGGTGAAATGAGAAACCTATGACGGCCAGAAAAGGGATAGAAGCCTTTTCTCTATCTACCATAAGGCGGTCCAGGGAAGACGCTGGTATTTTCCTGGCATTAGGGGTAAGCCTCCTTGCCTATTTTTACTCTCCTAATTTATGGCTCTCCGCGGTAGCAGCGCTGGCTTTTGGAGGGCTTGCTTGGCGCCGCCTTGACCTGGCCTTGCTCTATGTGGTTTTCACCATACCCTTCTATCGCTACCCCAAAGAGATCAATCTCGGGGAGTTAGGACTAACCAACTTCCTTAACCGCACTGTCCCACTAGAGTTTAGCCTTGCCGAAGTGACGGTCCTGATTTGCCTAGTTGTTTGGCTCGCCCAGTGGTTGAGGGGAAGGAGGGGTCATGAACCCTTCACCAACTGGGAGAAAGATCCTTTTCATCAAGGGGCGGTGGCCTTCCTGGGGGTTGCCACCTTGTCCCTTCTCGCTAGCCAATATTTAAAGTTCAGCCTCCGAGAATATCGCACCGTTATTCTGGAACCTCTCGTATTTTTTTTCCTCCTGACCATTGTCCTAAAGGGACAGCGTAAAATATGGCGCTTTCTCGATGCTTTCTTAGCATTGAGCCTCCTGGTTTCCTGCATTGCCCTCCTCCAGTACTTTTTTATGGGCGAAGCAGTGACTACAGGAGGTGTGCGACGGATGCTGGCCATCTACTACTCGCCTAATGCCTTAGCCCTCTTTTTAGGACGGGGAATGCCTATAGCTCTGGTCTTGGCCCTTCTGGCCCCGACGGAGGTAGGTCGTGGGAAACGTTGGTTTTATGTCATAACCAGTTTAGCCATTTTAGTAGCCCTTTATTTCACATACTCCAGGGGGGCCTGGCTGGCCGTAGGGAGTGCTTTGCTTCTGGTGGGGATAGTGCGGAGGCCGAAAAGGACTTTGGTCTGGGGCAGCATGGCAGCAATAGCAATAGTGGTGGCAGTGCCCTTCCTTCCCTGGGACCGCCTGTTATCCACTGCTCCTGTGGAACAGCGACTGAATCTGTGGCAAGCCAGTGTCAAAATGGTGCGAGATCATCCTATTCTAGGGGTTGGCCTTGACAACTTCCTTTATCAATACCCCAAGTATAGGCTGGAGTCAGCGTGGGCGGAGCCTAATATCTCTCACCCCCATAACATCTTACTTGACTTTTGGACTCGCCTTGGCATACTAGGGGTAACAGTCATGCTTTGGCTACAAGCCACCTTCTGGAGCGCCGCTACTCGCCTTTACCGGCAATGGGGCAGCCAGGGTATGGGAGTGATAACCCTAGCCTTGATGGCCAGCATGGTGGATTTTATTGTCCATGGGCTTATAGATAATAGTTTTTTTCTCATCGACCTAGCCTTCGTTTTCTGGCTCATTATGGCCTTGACGAGGGCGGTAGCTAGACTGGAGAAGGGTGAGGGATCTTTTGCGGAGGCACAATGAAAATCTTAATTAGTGGAGGAGCTGGGTTCATAGGATCTAATCTTTGCCAGGCCTTGCTAGAGGCCGGGCACGAGGTAACAGCGGTCGACAACCTTCTCACTGGAAGTCGTCGCAACATCAAGCCCCTTCTTGTCCACCCCTCCTTTCACTTCTTGGAGCAAGATATAGTCCATTCCCCGATCCATGGAGAATGGGAGGCCATTTTTCATTTAGCTAGTCCAGCTAGCCCCCAACATTACAGCAAATATCCTATAGAGACCTTATTAGTTAACTCCCAGGGTACGTATCATCTTTTGGAGCTAGCGCGAACCTTGGGAGCCAAGTTTCTTCTGGCCTCTACCTCGGAGGTTTACGGCGACCCCTTAGAGC
>JACQTR010000131.1 GCA_016210705.1 Chloroflexota bacterium
CTCGACCCCCGCACCGTGCTCCCCGAGGAGGATGAAAGCCTACTTGGCGGCCTTCACCAGGCTTTAGAGGGGAGCGGCTACTAAGGCTCAGGTTTCAACGATTTCCGCCGACCCCCCGTGATGTACCGGCAACATTTCCTTAGCTCTGCTTTTCACTGGCCTTAACAGCGCCGTCAAGGCTAAGCCAAGGCTGACCAGGCTCAGCAACATAAAAAAGGCCATCTTATAGCTGGCGGTGACATCAAATATAACGCCGGTTACAAAAGGACCGACAGCCCCGCCAAAAGTGCCCGTGCAAAGGACTATGCCCAATAGGGTGCCTTGGGAACGAGTCCCGAAGAGACCCGCCACCGTGGGGGACATAAGAGCAAAGAACCCTCCATGGCTGAACCCATATATTGCGGTAAATATGTATAGCATCCACAACTTCTCCGACCATTGCAACCAAGACAGGGCTAAAATCAAAATAGCAAAACAAACCATGAGCGCCCGTTTATTACCAATCCTATCGCCGCCCATCCCCATGGTAAGCCGACCAAGCATACTGGCCCCTCCGATAACAGCGATTAACCCGGCAGCTTTCGATGATGAGATGCCAAGGTCTTCAGCATGGGGAACGATGTGAACCAATATAGTCTGGGCGGTGAACATTATTATTAAATACAAGGCAGAAACGATCCACAGTTGATAGGTGTGGAAGCCTTCTCGCCAAGACAATCCCTCTTCTTTTAGCCCAGAGCTACCATGGCCGGCGTGCTCCCGAACCTTCGGCTCCAATATCAATCCCTTTTGATAGGGATCTCGACGTAATAATTGGGCCAAAGGGATGGCGGTTACCAAAACCAACGTCCCCAAAAGAATATACGAGGTGCGCCATCCATAGCTAGCAATAAGGTTGCTAGTTATCAAGGGGACCGCCATCATACCCAAACCAGTGCCCACCTTCATTATCCCGCTCATCATTCCCCGTCTTTGCGCAAACCATCTTACAACGGTGGAGAGAGGAACTACATCGAAAGCGCCCAACCCGATGCCCACCAAAAGGTAAAACAAATACACCTGCCAAATAGAGCTGGTCAGCGCCATCAGTATATGGGCCACTCCAAAGAGGATGCCACATACAGTCATGACGACGCGTGGGCCAAATCTATCGGCCAAGGCCCCCATGAGAATGGCGATGAAGCCCATAATAATGAAAGCCAGCGAAGAAGCCCCAGACAGGGTAGCCCTTGATGAGCCAAATTCCTCTTGCAGCGGACGGAAAAAAACGCCAAAGGCGTTGAAGGTTCCGTGGACTATCATCATGCTGGAAAAACCAGCGGCCACTATGATATAGCCGTAGAAAACTTTTGGTTTCTCGATGGGCATTTGTACTAGCCACCTTCCCAGTTTTGAACTGGTTTCCAGTTATTCCCTAAGTTTGGGTCTGATGGCACTACTTTATTGGCAGATTTTTATCACCTATACCAACACAGGGTCTATTCTAGCACGCTAGCAAAGGTTAATCACAATCGATGATAAAGGATGCTTACCTCTTTCAAAAATACGGCATCCAAAAGTTCGCGTCGAGGGTGAGCCATAATCTTGTGTGAAAAGTTCTTCAATTGTTCCGATCGTAGCTCAAGTTCCTCAACCAGCTCCGCCAAATCCGGGGCTTCTTCCTCTATCTTGTCTAACTTTCCGTCCCGCATCGCCTCATAAGTAGTGTAGTACTGCATACTAACTCCTTCATCTTATTCTCTTCAGATCTGAGAACTTTTTCGATAACGACCGCAATTGATAATCACAATCGCTCGTAACCCAAGACCTACAGCCTATGAATTCTATCATAATATCTTCGCGAATCTATTCCCATTTAAAGCAAAGAGCCGTTACAAATTCTGTGCTCTAACTAAAAGTGATATAATTACTACGATAACTTTTTCCAGATACTACTGTGTATGAGGCTCTGCTTTACGAGAAACTTTCCGGCTCCCGAGTGAGGTGCCACGTCTGTCAGTGGGAGTGTGTCATCCAGCCGGGAAAATTGGGCGTATGTCGTATGCGCCGTAATGATGATGGCATTCTCCACATCCTGAACTACGCCTTGGTATCCTCAGCGGCAGTGGACCCCATCGAGAAAAAGCCTCTGTTCCACTTCTACCCAGGAACCCAGGTTTTCTCTTTGGGGGGTTGGGGCTGTAACTTTCGCTGCAAACACTGCCAAAACTGGGAGATCTCCTGGTGCGAGCCCGAAGAAAGCGGTCGTGGCTCTCAATATATTACCCCCCAAGAGGCCATTCTCCTTACCCAACGCTACGGCTGCCGGGGCATATCTTGGACGTACAATGAGCCCATCATCTGGTTAGAATACACCTTAGATTCGGCCAAGCTGGCCCAGGCCCAAAACCTCTATACCGTCTACGTTACCAATGGCTACATCACCGCCGAGGCCCTGGACACCATTGGCCCTTACCTGGATGCCTGGCGCGTGGATTTCAAGGGGTTCTCCGATGCCTTATATCGAGATCTGGCCAAAGTGCCCCGTTGGCGAGGGATTCTGGAGATGGCCAAACGGGCCAAAGAAAAGTGGGACATACACGTGGAGGTGGTCACCAACGTCATACCAACTATGAACGACGACGAGGAGCAGCTCACCGGCATCGCGACCTGGATTCGCGATAACCTGGGCGAGCTAACCCCCTGGCACGTCACTCGATTCTACCCTCACCACTATCTGCGTCATTTGCCACCAACTCCCATCTCTACTTTGGAAAAGGCGGCTGCTTTAGGAAGGCAAGCCGGGCTACGCTTCGTCTACCTGGGCAATGTTCCCGGCCACGAGGGAGAAAACACTCGCTGCTATTCTTGCGACCAGTTGGTCATCCATCGCTTAGGCTATCATACCCAGCTTTCGGGCCTTAAGGACGCCCATTGTGCCTCTTGTAACGCCGATCTTAATATTAGAACGGCCCCCCAGGGTCAATTAGCAACAAGACACCCTCTGTAGATAAGGAGGGAATATCCATGGCAGGCATAGTTTTTGGTTGCATTGTTCCCCATCCCCCTATACTAATTCCTGAGATAGGAGGCATACAAGTACAGCAGGTCGCCGCCACCACTAGAGCTATGGAGCAACTGACAGCGATGCTGGCACAGGTACAACCAGAGACCATTTTTCTAATTAGCCCCCATGGCCCAGCCCATTACGATGCCATGGGTACTCTCACGACAGCGTCCTCCAAAGGTAATTTTCGGGTCTGGGGAGCCCGGGGCCTCGATTACAGCTTCAACAATGACCAGGAAGCGGTAGCCACGCTCCAGGAGGAGGCCAAAAATCTCAGTGTCCCTCTGAGGCCCATTGGCGAAAAAGGCTACGAATTAGATCACGGGGTGTTGGTGCCTATATATTTTCTGAGCCAGGGGATGAAGAGTGTTCCCTTGATACCCTTGACCTTCTCCTGGCTGCCCCTATCAGTCCACTACACCTTTGGCCAAGCCATCCAGCGGGTGGCCGCCCGGCTGCGGAAGCGGGTGGTGGTGGTGGCCAGTGGCGATCTCTCCCATCGCCTTCTGCCTGGAGCCCCTGCCGGTTACGACCCCTTGGGGAAGGTCTTCGATGAAAGGCTACGGCAGGCCTTGGCCAGCTACGATACTCAAGCCATCTTGAACCTAGACCCTGAGCTTACAGAAAGGGCGGGAGAGTGCGGTCTGAGGTCCATCGTCATCCTCCTTGGTGCGCTGGAGGGACTTTCGGTCAAGCCCCAGATACTCTCCTACGAAGGGCCTTTCGGCGTGGGTTATCTAGTGGCTGCCTTTGAGGTGGGACAAACTCAGGCAGAAGAAAGGAAGTGAAGAGGATGCATCCTTTGGTAAACTTAGCCAAAGAGACGGTGGAGAGCTACGTAAGGGAGGGTGCCATCCCCATGCCCTCACCAATGACGCCGGAGATGAGGGAACGAGCCGGGGTCTTCGTCTCCATAAAGAAGTTCGGACAGCTTCGCGGCTGCATCGGCACCTTCGAGCCCACCCGTGCCAACGTGGCTGAAGAGACCATCATGAACGCCATCAGCTCAGCTACTCGTGACCCTCGTTTCTACCCGGTGCCCCCCGAGGAGCTACCTTTCTTAACCTACAGCGTGGACGTACTCACCAAGCCCGAACCGGTAAAGCATACCCATCTCCTTCACCCTCGCCATTACGGGCTAATTGTGGAGTGCCGCGGCCGTCGTGGCCTACTTCTCCCCGATCTAGATGGGGTGGAGACTGTTATGGAGCAGATCGATATCTGCTGCCAAAAGGCGGGCATATACCCTAATGAGCCTATGCAGTTGTACTGCTTCCAGGTGAGGCGATATACCTAGGTGATCGAGAAAACCCTCCATACCCTGGAATTTGATAAGATTCGCGAGCGTTTGGCTCAATATACCTCTTTCGCCGCCAGTCGAGAGCTGGCCCTTAACCTTAGCCCTTCCTCCAATTATGAGGAGGTGTTGACCCGCCAACGGGCCACCCGGGAAGCTGGCCACCTGATAGAGGCTAGGCCTAATCTATCAGCCAGCGGTGCCCACGACGTGAGAGAAGCCGCCCATCGTGCCTCTTTAGGCGGAGTGCTGGACGCGGAGACACTCCTCGGTATCAAATCCACCTTGGCCACCACCCGGTTTCTCCGCTCCGCCATACGTTCCCTGCGCCGTCGGCTGCCCACGCTATGGTCTATGGCAGAAGGTATAGAGGACTGTTCCTTCTTGGAAAAGGCCATCGGCGACGCCATCAATCCTCGAGGAGAGGTCATGGACGGGGCCAGCCCCCTTTTGGAACCCTTGCGTCAGGAAATAAAAAGGGCCCACGACCGGCTACTAGCCAAGCTGGACGATATTCTGGCCTCGGAATGGGGGCGGCAGGTAATCCAAGAGCCCCTGATTACCCAAAGAGAGGGACGTTACGTAATCCCCATCAAAGCCGATTATCGCCACCAGGTTAAGGGCATCGTCCACGATGTCTCCGCCAGCGGAGCCACGGTATTTGTGGAGCCTTTAGAAACGGTGGAGCTGAGCAATTTATGGCACCAGATGCAATGGGACGAGAGGCGAGAGGTGGAAAGGATATTGCGCTCCCTCAGCCAAGGGGTGGGGGAAAAGGCCGAAGTAATCGAGACCATAGTAGCCAGCCTAGCGGAGCTCGACCTGGCTATGGCCAAAGCAAAATACGGTTCGGCTTTAGAGGCCACCGAACCACGTCTGGGGAAGCAGTTTAACCTTAAACTGATAGATGCCTGGCATCCCCTTCTCCCTGGGGATGTGGTGCCTATATCGGTAACGGTGGGCGGTGATTTTAGCGTCCTGCTCATCACCGGGCCCAACACTGGAGGCAAAACGGTGGCCTTAAAAACCATAGGCCTCCTTAGCCTTATGGCCCAGGCTGGCATCCCTATACCCGCGGCCAAAGGAAGCCAAATCCCAGTCTTCGATGCCGTTTACGCCGATATCGGCGATGAGCAAAGCATAGAGCAGTCTCTATCCACCTTCAGCTCACACATGGGCAGCATCATCCAAATCCTGAACGAGGCTACCCCCCAAAGCCTGGTTCTCCTCGATGAACTGGGAGCAGGCACCGACCCTGACGAGGGTTCGGCCCTAGCCCGAGCTGTTCTGTCCCATCTTATGGAACGGGGAATAACCACGGTGGCCACCACCCACCATGGCGAACTAAAAGCCTTTGTTCAAGCAACACCAGGGGCCCGAAACGCCGCCGTAGAGTTCGATGCTGAGACCCTGGCCCCCACTTACAAGATAACCATGGGTTTGCCCGGCCCCAGCAACGCCATGGCCATTGCCGCCCGCTTGGGCCTACCCCAGGAGATCATCGCCAAGGCCCAGGCCCTGATCGCCCCAGAGGAACGGGAGGCGGAAAGTTTGCTGGCCGATATTCAGCGGGAGCGGGATGAGGCCGAGTCCCAGCGGCACGCGGTTACAGAAAAGCTGGCCCAACTCCAGACATTGGAGCAATCCCTGGCCGAAGAGTGGCGCCATTTGACCCAAGATAGGGATGAGATCCTGGAATCGGCTCGCCAAGAGGTAGCCGAGGAGATAGCTCGACTAAGACGTCGGTTACGCCAGGCCGCCGCCACTTTGGAAGGCCAAGCACCAGAGGTAGCCGCCGCCCGCAGCGATCTAACGGCTGTGAGCCGGGAGCTGCGTCAGTTTCAGCCCTGGCCCGCTGGGCCAACGCCTTCCCTGACACCGGGGAGCCTGGTCTGGATTCCCAGCCTCCAGCAGTGGGGCCAAATCCTCAGCCGTATCGATGCCGCAGGAGAGGTCGAGGTTCAATTGGGAACGCTCCGAACCAAGATAAGGGCCAGCCAGATAGATAAAGTGCTACCGCCGTCCTCGCCACCGCCATC